>NZ_JBCNFP010000017.1:0-184884 GCF_050481165.1 Paenibacillus cisolokensis | reverse complement strand
AGCGCCCCTGGGGTGCGCGAACGCCCGCCCCCTGCGCGCTGGCGGGCCCCTAGCGCACTTGAGGTGCGCAAACACCCCGCCCCCGCGCCGCTGCCGGGCCCCTAGCGCCCCTGGAGTGCGCGAACGCCCGCCCCCTGCGCCGCTGCCGGGCCCATAGCGCCCCTGGGGTGCGCGAATGCCCGCCCCCTGCGCCGCAGTCGGGCCCCTAGCGCCCCTGGAGTGCGCGAACGCCCGCCCCCTGCGCCGCGGGCGAGCCATAGCGCCCCTGGGGTGCGCGAATGCCCGCCCCCTGCGCCGCAGTCAGGCCCATAGCGCCCCTGGGTGCGCGAATGCCCGCCCCCTGCGCCGCAGTCGGGCCCCTAGCGTCCCTGAGGTGCGCGAACGCCCCGCCCCCGCGCAGCGTGTTCCCCGCCCGCTATTGCCACTTTCAAAATAGGTCGCCGCTTATATTGACGAAAGACGTATAACGCAGGTATGATTAAGGATATAACTTTGTATAAAGACGAAGAAAGGGAAGAGTCGCAAGCCAAGCCTTCAGAGAGCGGAATAGTTGCAGCTGAGAGTTCCGCAGGATGTTGCTGCGACAGGTCGCCCCGGAGTCGCCTGCCCGATGCTCGATTCAGCCAAGGCAGGCCGGCAGCAGCCGTTATCTGTCCGAGTGCCGCATTACGCCGTAGCAGGCGGTGCGGAATGAAGGTGGTACCACGGAAGAGCACAGCCCTTTCGTCCTTTGGCGGACGGGGGCTTTTTCTATTTTATGGGCCGCTGAGCCCGATTTCATGGAGGTTGAGTCAAATGGCAGACAATCAGACGGCGACGGCGATGCCGACGACGTACGATCCGAAGCAGGCGGAGCAAAAATGGTACGATTATTGGATAAAAGGCAATTTTTTCAAGGCTGGCGTAAGGCCGGATGCGAAGCCGTACACGATCGTCATCCCGCCGCCGAACGTTACGGGTATGCTGCATATCGGTCATGCGCTCGATTTCACGCTTCAGGACATTATGATTCGCGCGAAGCGGATGCAGGGTTACGATGCGCTGTGGCTGCCGGGTACCGACCATGCGGGGATCGCCACGCAGACGAAGGTGGAGCAGCGGCTTCGCGAGGAGGGCGTAACGCGCTACGATCTGGGACGCGAGGCATTCCTCGAGAAAGTATGGGAATGGAAGGAGCGGTACGCCGAAACGATCCGCGAGCAGTGGGCCAAAATGGGCTTCTCGCTCGATTATTCCCGCGAGCGGTTTACGCTCGATGAAGGGCTGTCGCGCGCGGTGCGCGAAGTGTTCGTCCGGCTGTACGACAAAGGTCTGATCTATCGCGGCAAGAAGATTATCAACTGGGACCCGGCCGCCCGCACGGCATTGTCGGACATCGAAGTGGAGTATAAAGAAGTCAACGGCCATCTCTATCATCTCCAATATCCGCTCAAGGACGGCAGCGGCACGTTGACGGTGGCGACGACCCGGCCGGAGACGATGCTGGGCGATACGGCCGTCGCCGTTCACCCGGAAGACGAGCGCTACAAGCATCTGATCGGCAAAACGCTCGTGCTGCCTATACTCGGCCGTGAAATTCCGATTATCGGCGACGAGTACGTGGAGAAAGATTTCGGTTCCGGCGCCGTCAAGATTACGCCGGCTCACGATCCGAACGACTTCGAGGTCGGCCTGCGGCATGATCTTCCGCAAATTATCGTCATGGACGAAAGCGGCGTAATGAACGAGAATGCCGGCCCGTATCAAGGGCTCGACAGGGCCGAATGCCGCAAGCGGATCGTGGCCGATCTGAAAGAGCAGGGCGTCCTGGTCAAAATCGAGGATCACGTTCATCAGGTCGGCCATAGCGAGCGCAGCGGAGCCGTCGTCGAGCCGTACTTGTCGACGCAGTGGTTCGTCGCGATGGAGCCGCTCGCGGAGCGGGCGATCGAAGAGCAGAAGGCCGGCAAAGGCGTCCGTTTCGTACCCGACCGGTTCGAAAAAATTTACTTGCACTGGATCGAGAACGTCCGCGACTGGTGCATCTCCCGCCAGCTGTGGTGGGGTCACCGGATTCCGGCCTGGTATTGCGACGGCTGCGGCGAGCTTCATGTTTCGCGGGAAGACATGACCGATTGTCCCGCATGCGGCGGCCCGCTCCGCCAGGACGAGGACGTGCTGGATACATGGTTCAGTTCGGCGCTGTGGCCGTTCTCGACGCTCGGCTGGCCGTCGGAGACGGAAGACATGAAGCGGTATTATCCGACCGACCTGCTTGTCACAGGCTACGACATCATCTATTTCTGGGTGGCCCGGATGATTTTCACCGCGCTCGAATTTACCGGAACGATTCCGTTCCGCGACGTGCTGCTGCACGGCCTCGTCCGCGACGAGAACGGGCAGAAGATGTCCAAGTCGCTTGGCAACGGCGTCGATCCGCTCGATGTGATCGAGCAGTACGGCGCGGATGCGATGCGCTTCATGCTGTCGACCGGCATTACGCCCGGCCAGGATTTGCGCTACCGCAAAGAGAAGGTCGAGCAGGCGCGCAACTTCGCGAACAAGATCTGGAACGCGTCCCGCTTTGCCCTTATGAATCTGGAAGGCTTTAAAGTGTCGGACATCGATCTTTCCGGCAAGCTCGGCACGGCGGAAAGATGGATTTTGCACCGGCTGAACGAAACGGCGCGCGATATAACCCGCTTGATCGACCAGTACGAATTCGGAGAAACGGGCCGATTGCTGTACAATTTCATCTGGGACGATCTGTGCGATTGGTATATCGAGTTTGCCAAGCTCAATCTGTATGGCCAGGACGAGGAAGCGAAGCGCGCCACGCAGTCGGTGCTCGCTTACGTGCTCGACCGGACGCTGCGGCTCATCCATCCGTTCATGCCTTTCATCAGCGAGGAAATCTGGCAGCATCTGCCGCATGAGGGCGAAACGATTACGCTGGCCGCCTGGCCGACGTATGACGCCGCGTTCGAAGCACCGGAAGCGGTGCGCGAGATGGAGCTGCTGATGGAGCTTATTCGCGCCGTGCGCAACATTCGCGCCGAGGTCGGAGCGCCGATGAGCCGCAAGGTCGAGCTGATCGTCAAGCCTTCCGGAGAGACGGAGGAAGCGATCCTGAACCGCAACCGCGATTTTATCGAGCGGTTCTGCGGCACGTCGCAATTGGAGATCGGTCTTGCTCTTGCCGGACCGGACAAGGCGATGTCCGCGGTTGTGACGGGGGCCGAGCTGTTCTTGCCGCTTGCCGGACTGATCGACATCGAGCAGGAGATCGCCCGCCTGGAAAAAGAGCTGAAAACGTTGAACGGCGAGGTCGAACGGATCGAGAGGAAGCTGGCCAACGAAGGCTTTATGGCGAAAGCTCCGGCCAAAGTAATCGAGGAAGAACGCAACAAATTGAAAGACTACGCGGACAAGCGTGCGAAAGTGCTGGCGAGAATCGCCGAGCTTCGCGGCTGACCGCGAACGGAAAGAAGGAAATGCTGCGATGACGGAAACGACGAATCGGCAGACGGAACCGTTCGCCACCTACCGGGAGGCGGCCGACTGGATTAACGGCCTCGTTCCTTTCGGCATCCGGCCGGGCCTGGAGAGAATCAATCTTTTGCTGGAAAGGCTCGGCCATCCGGAGCGCCGGCTGAAATTTATTCATGTGGCCGGCACGAACGGCAAAGGCTCGGTCTGCGCTTATTTGACGAGCGTGTTGATTCGGTGCGGTTACGATGTGGGGACGTACACGTCCCCATATCTCACGAAGTTTACGAATCGTTTTCAATATAACGGCGAGGATATCCCGGAAGAAACGTTGACGGCATTGGCCAACCGGCTCAAGCCGGAAGTGGACGAGATCGCGGCGACTCCGCTCGGATCGCCGACGATGTTCGAAGTATCGACGGCGCTTGCGCTGCTCTATTACGCGACGGTCACCTACCCCGACTACGTCGTATGGGAGACGGGCCTTGGCGGCCGGCTGGACGTAACGAACGTCGTGACGCCGGTCGTCTCGGTCATTACGAATGTCGGGCACGACCATATGGACATTCTCGGCGATTCGATCGTCCAGGTGGCCAGCGAGAAGGCGGGCATCATCAAGGCCGGCGTCCCCGTCGTGAGCGCGGTCGAACAGCCGGAAGCGATCGAGGTGATCCGGGAGACGGCGGAGCGGAAGAGCAGCACACTGTATTTGTACGGAAAGCAGTTTCGCGAGACGCCGATCGAGGTGCGCGAAAACGAGCAGACGTTCCGCTTCGAAGGATTGTTCCGCAATATTGAGCCGCTGACGATTACGATGAACGGCGCGCATCAGCGGAAGAACGCGGCTGTCGCGATCATGACGCTGGAAGTGCTGCGGCAGTATTACGCGCTGATCGTAGAGGACGAGGATTTGGCCGCCGGTCTGCGCGAGACGGCATGGCCGGGAAGGCTGGAGATGGTATCCGACAATCCGCGCATCCTGCTTGACGGCGCCCATAATCCCGAAGGCGCGGAAACGTTGGCGTCGGCGCTGACCGATACGTATCGGTACGAGAAGCTGCATGTCATGATCGGTATGCTTGAGAACAAGAAACATCGCAACGTACTGAAGCATATACTGCCACTAGTGGATTCGCTGATCGTAACGGCGCCTGATTTCCGCAAAGCGATGGCGGCGGAAGCTTTGGGAGAGCTCGCTCGGGATATGATGAAGGAGATGGACCTGCACGTGGAACTGGCAGTCGTGCCGGATTGGCGGGAAGCGCTGGAGCGGCTGCGCCGGACGACCGGCTCCGGCGATCTGGCGGTCGTGACCGGTACGCTCTATTTGATCGCTGATGTCCGTTCCCGTCTGTTGAGCAACTCGGATAATGAAAAAGGTTGGTGAGTCTCTGTGAATTCGGCAGAACATGTACATTTCATCGGCATCGGCGGCTACGGCATGAGCGCGATCGCCAGAGTTATGCTGGAAATGGGTTACACGGTGACCGGATCGGACGTCGCCCGCCAGGAACTGACGGAGAAGCTGGCGGCCAAAGGCGCGCGCATCTATATCGGCCACGAGGCCAAGCATGTTCAGGGAGCGGATCTGGTCGTCTATTCCACCGCGCTGGCAAAAGACAATGTGGAGCGCAGAGCGGCGGAAGAGTTGAACATTCCGGTGCTTCATCGCGCCCAGATGCTCGCCCGCATCATGAATGCCGGCAAAGGCGTGGCGGTGGCGGGGGCGCACGGGAAGACGACGACCTCATCCATGATCGCGCTCGTAATGGAGATGTGCAAGCTGGATCCGACCTACGTTATCGGAGGGGAAATCGTCAACGTCGGGACGAACGCGAAGGCGGGCAAAGGCGATTATGTCGTGGCGGAAGCCGACGAAAGCGACGGCTCGTTTCTGCAATACCGGCCGGCTATCGGCGTCGTGACCAACATCGAGCCCGATCATCTTGAAAATTACGACGGCGACTTCGGCAAGCTGAAGGCCGCTTACGTGCAGTTTCTGCGTCAGATCAAGCCGGGCGGCCGGGCGATCGTCTGCGCCGACGACGACAACTTGCGCGAGCTGCTGCCCCGCCTCGAAGCCGATTTTTCCGACGACCGCCGCATCGTGACGTACGCGGTCGAAGGCGATGCGGAATTCAAAGCGGAGCGCATCGCGCTCGGAGACCGGATGGTATCGTTCGCGGTGACGCGCAACGGCGCCGCGCTCGGCACGATCGAGCTGTCGGTGCCGGGGCTGCACAATGTGTACAATGCGCTGGCCACGGTTATCGCGTGTCTGGAGGCGGGAATCGCCTTCGAGGATATCGCCGAGGCGATCCGTTCCTTCCGCGGGGCGAAACGGCGTTTTCAGGTGCTGGGCGAAGTGAACGATATCCTCGTCATTGACGATTACGCCCATCATCCGACGGAGATTCAGGCGACGATCAGCGCGGCCAAGGCGACGAGCAAACGGATTGTGGCGGTATTTCAGCCGCAGCGTTATTCGCGCACCTTCTTTTTGCTGGAGCAATTCAGCCGGGCTTTCTCGGAAGCGGACCGGGTCATCATTACCGATATTTATTCGCCGGCCGGCGAGCAGCAAATCGAAGGCGTTCATTCGCGGAAGCTTGTCGAGCTTATTCGCCAAAACAGCAATCCGAACACCGATTACATGGCGACCAAAGAAGAAGTACAGGCCCATCTGGCAGAAACGGTGCGGCCGGGCGATCTCGTCATTACGATGGGAGCGGGCGATATTTGGAAAGCGGCGGACGGTCTCGTCCAGACGCTCAAAACGAAACATCCGGTATAACATGGAAGCCTCCGAACCGCTGTCACAAGCGGAAGCCGGAGGCTTCTTTGCGTTTTTCTTGCTTTCGGGGCGGGGACAATCATAACTCTATCAATGGGCTCATATGATCATAGTAGAAGATATGGGACAAGGAGAGAGCGATATGAACCCGAAAGCGCGTATCACGTACCGGTTTGACCATAAAACGGCGGAGTTTGGCGCGAAGCGGACGAACGGTCCGGAAGGCGGCGGCGAGACGAAGGGCGGCGAGGCGAAGGTTGTGCCGATCGGGCGGGACCGCGAGGAGATGACGTTTACGACGGAAATCGCTTCCTGGAAAAGTCCATTCCAGGACGATATCGGCGCGCTGGAGCAACTGATCCGCGACACGGATGCGGACCATGCGTCTGCGGAGCGCAAAGGGGCCAATAGCGGCAGCGCCAAAACCGGCCAGGCGAAAAACGGCACAATCAAAGTCGGCGCGGTCAAGAGCGCGGAAGATGCCCGGAGAAGTTCGAAAGGCGCGCCGCCGTCCGTAACGGCGTCCGGGCCGGCAACGGCCGGAGGCGGCCGTCCGGACGCGCTCCGGCCGGACGGTGCGCGGACCGCCGCGGCAGACGCTGCGGACGGAGGAAGCTACTGGTTTTCGGCGGACGCATCGCTTTTGCTTCCGGCCGACGGCGAAGACCTGCCCGATTTGATGCCGAAGGCGCCGCATCGGGAAGGGCCGGTGATCGAGCGGGATGCGGAAGCCGCTTCGTCCTCCCGGTTCGGCAGCTTCGGCCGTTACTCTACCGTGCGCTCGCGCGGCCCGGCACGGGGGCCGTCATGGATGAAAGTGTTCCTGTCGGTCACCGGCGCGATCGCGACCGGGGCGCTGTTCGGCTATGTGCTGCTATCGCTTTTTGCCGATCAGCCCTCGCTTCCGTCCGACCGGCCGGGGGCGGAGCAGACGAGTCAGGAGGGTGCGACAGCATCGCCCGGAGACGAAACGTCGGTTCCCGCCTCCGGGGAGGACGGGGAGAAGGCTCCGGAATCCGGCGCCGGCGAAGAGCGGAATGCCGCCGCGAATCCGGCCGGCACAGTCGCCGTGAAAGCGCCGGAAAGGACGTATCAGATGCTGCAATTCGGCGTATTCAGCAGCAGCGAAGGCCGGGATGCGGCGATCGCCCAGTTGAAGGACAAGGGGCTGGCCGCCGCCGCGCTTTCGACGGATGCCGATTTCCGCGTCTATGCCGGCATCGCCGACAATCGCAGCGAAGCGCTCGCGCTCAGCGCCAGGATGCCGGATCTCGAAGTATTTATCAAGCAGGTGGACGTTCCGGCCGCAACCAGTCTTCCTTTCGCAGGCAAATCCGAGGAATTGCAATCCTTCATCGACCTTACCGGCGAGCTGGTCGGGCAGCTGGGCAAGCTGACGGTCGCCCAGTTGGAGCAGCCGTCCCTGTCGCCAATCGGGGAAGCGGCCGTCGAAAGCTGGAAGGAAACGCACGAGCAGTGGACCAAAGCGGCCGCCGCGGCGCAAGCCGGAGCGGGCGATGGTGCCGGCAAGACGGCCATTGCGGAAATCGTCAAATCGCTCAATTCCGCCGCTGTGGCATTGGAGGAATATAACCGGAAGCCGGCTGTTTCCCATCTGTGGTCGGTGCAGAGCGCGCTGATGAACGCCGTTCTCGCCGAAAAAGGTTGGAGGGAATCGGCATCCGCATTGTAAAGACGTCTGTTGGCGCTTATAATAAATATGTCAATACTTGGCGAGAGGCGTTGAACGATGAAGAAAAACGGCTGGATACTGATGCTGTTCATTGTGCTGGGATTGCTGGCCGGCGCGCTTGTGGCCCGATGGCTGCCGCAGATGCCGGGCCTGACTTTTTTAACGCAAACCGAAAGCATTAACCTGTCTCCGGCAGCCGATCTGCACGTATTTCGGTTTGACTTGACGATCGGCCTCGAACTGAGCCTGCTGAGCATCATCGGAGCCGTTCTGGCCGTTTGGCTGTACCGCAGGATGTAACGATCCCCGCCGGCAACCGGCGGATGAAAGGAGTGCGCAATGTGACGACGCGAACTTCAGAGCGAATCCATCACGATATCCGCCAGCTTGTGCTGGCTTCTTCTTCGCCGCGCCGGCGGGAACTGGTCGCATTGCTCGGCCTTTCCTTGCCGGTTCGTCTTATTTCGACCGATGTCGACGAAACGTCCGACCCGGCGTGGACGCCGGCTGCGACGGTGGAACAGTTGGCGCTGCGCAAAGCGCGGGCTGCGGCGGCCATGCTGCGCGGCGAGGAAGCCCCTCCGTCGGTTATCGTCGGAGCCGACACGATCGTCGTGCTGGACGGACAAGTTCTCGGCAAGCCGCAGTCCGAAGACGAAGCCGTTTCGATGCTGAGGCGGCTGCAGGGGCGCTCGCATGACGTATATACCGGCGTTGCCTTGATCGGTACGGCGGACGGACGCGAGCTCGTGCGACACCGTTCGACGCGGGTGACGATGAAGCCGCTCGATGACGAACGAATCCGCCGCTATGTGCGGACCGGCGAGCCGATGGACAAGGCCGGCTCGTACGGGATTCAAGGGCTCGGCGCCACGCTTGTCGAGCGAATCGAAGGCTGTTATTTCAACGTCGTCGGCCTGCCGTTGCCGCTGCTCGCGGATATGCTGTCGGAATTTGGCGTAGACGTACTTTGACGTAGACGTAATTTGACGTGCTTTAACGAAACGAAGAATCCGAAGAAAAGAAACGTACGGTAAAGGCAGGGATGGACATAATGACGCAGCCCAGTTACGTTCTGCGCGATGTCCCCCATGAAGACCGACCGAGAGAGCGCATGATGAACTATGGGGCCGAAGCGCTGAGTCATGCCGAGCTGCTGGCGATTTTGCTGCGCACGGGGACGAGACGGGAATCCGCCGTTCACCTGGCCGGCAGAGTGTTGAAGGAATGCGGGAGCTTGCGCAATTTGCTGGATATGTCGCTTGAAGAATTGACCGCCATCCGCGGCATCGGACAAGCCAAAGCGCTGCAGCTGATGGCCGGCATCGAACTGGGGCGGCGGATCAACCGCGAGCGGACGGACGGGCCCGTCACGATCCGCAGACCCGAGGATGCCGCGAACATCGTCATGGCCGATCTGCGCTATTTGAAGAAAGAACATTTCGTCTGTTTGTTTCTGAATACGAAAAACCAGGTCATTACCCAGGAAACGCTGTCCGTCGGCACGCTGAACGCCTCGCTCGTCCACCCGCGCGAGGTGTTCCGGGCCGCGATCAAGTGCAGCAGCGCGTCGATCATTTGCGTGCACAACCATCCCAGCGGAGATCCTTCCCCGAGTCCGGAGGACGTCGCATTGACGAAGAGGCTTGCCGAAGCCGGGGAACTGGTTGGCATCGACGTGCTGGATCATATTGTCATCGGCGATGGGCGCTATGTCAGTTTGAAGGAACAAGGTCTCTTGTAATATAATAATAGGGATTGTCGGATCGAAGAAGGGAGAACGAACATGTTTGGTGGTTTTACAAGAGACCTGGGTATCGACCTTGGAACGGCGAATACTCTCGTATATGTCAGAGGCAAAGGAATTGTAGTCAGGGAGCCTTCCGTGGTAGCCCTGCGTACCGATACGAAAACGATCGAAGCGGTCGGCGAACACGCGAAGAAGATGATCGGGCGCACGCCCGGCAACATTCGCGCCGTCCGTCCGATGAAGGACGGCGTCATCGCCGACTTCGAAACGACGGCGACGATGATCAAGTATTTTATTCGCCAAGCCCAGAAGCAGCGCTCGCTGTTTCCCCGCCATCCCAGCGTGATGGTATGCGTTCCTTCGGGAATTACGGCGGTGGAGAAGCGGGCCGTTGAAGATGCGACGAAACAGGCGGGCGCACGGGAGGCGTACACGATCGAAGAGCCTTTCGCTGCTGCGATCGGCGCCGATCTGCCCGTATGGGAACCGACCGGAAGCATGGTCGTCGATATCGGCGGCGGCACGACCGAGGTGGCGGTCATTTCGCTCGGCGGTATCGTGACGAGCCGTTCGATCCGCATCGCGGGAGATGAAATGGATGAAGCGATTATCCAGTACATCAAGCGGATGTACAACCTGATGATCGGCGAACGGACAAGCGAGCAGCTCAAGATGGACATCGGGACGGCGCTGCCGCTGGAAAAGACGGAGTCGATGGAAATTCGCGGCCGGGACCTCGTTACGGGCTTGCCGAAGACGCTCTCGATCACGTCGGACGAAATTACCGAAGCGTTGACCGATACGGTGAACGCGATTGTGGAAGCCGTCAAAATTACGCTCGAGAAATGTCCGCCGGAGCTCTCCGCAGATATTATGGACCGCGGAATCGTGTTGACGGGCGGCGGAGCGCTGCTGCGCAATTTGGACAAGCTGCTCGCGCGCGAGACGGGCATGCCGGTCATCGTGGCGGAAAATCCGCTCGACTGCGTTGCGATCGGCACCGGCCGGGCGCTTGACAATATCCATCTGTTCAAAAATAAAGGCGGCGCTGCGTCCCGTTCCAGACGTTAATGTCCGCTAGCGGTCGGGTGAAGGAATGGGCGGGTGATTGAAGTGTCTAAACACATCCGGAATAAAAGGTTGTTCGTGCTCATGCTCGGTCTGATCTTGTTCATTGCGGTGATCGGCTTCTCCATTGCCGACCGCAAGAACCTGTCCTGGCCGGAAAACTTTATCAAAGATACGGTCGGATTCGTTCAGCAATGGTTCTACAAGCCCGCTGGTTATATGGCGGGCTTGTTTGAGGATATCCGTACGCTGCGTACGCTGCGCGAAGAGAACGAGCAGTTGCGGCAGCTGGCCGCTGCCTATGCAAGGGATAAGGCGGAGTACAATTTTGTCCGGAACGAGAACGAACGGCTGAAGAAAGAGCTCGGCTTCACGGAACGGCAGCAGAGTCTGTACAAATACAAATATATGATCGCTCAGGTCGTGGCGGTCAGCCCCGATCCGTACAACCGAACGATCCGCATCAATCTCGGCTCCAAGGACGGCGTCCGTACGAATATGGCCGTGACGAGCGTGGAAGGCCTTGTCGGCATCGTCAGCAAGGTATCGCCGTTCCATGCCGAAGTGATGCCGCTGACGGAACTGGACGACAGCTCGCTGACGTCCAAGTCGATCGCGGCGACCATTCGCGGCAGAGAGGACAAGTCATTCGGCATCGTCAGCAGCTATGACGATGAAACGGGCATGCTGCATATGAACAAAATTCCCGAGAACGACGAAATGACTGTCGGGGATACGGTCATTACGTCGGGCTTCGGCAACGTCTATCCTCGCGGACTTACGATCGGAACGGTGGAAACGGTGCAGGTCGGCGACATGGGATTGACGAAAGTGGCATCCGTCCGCCCGGCGGTCGATTTCGACCATTTGTCGGAAGTGTTCGTCGTGGAAGTGCCGGGTCAAGAGGAGACGTCGGAATGAACCGGTACGGCCTGATCGGGATTATGCTGCTGCTTTTCATGCTGGAAGGAACGATCGTGCCGTGGCTCGTTCCGGTCGGCTTCGGCGACCGGATCGTTCCCCATTTCGTGTTCGCGTTCGTTCTGTTCGCGGGTCTGTACGGCAGCCGGTATATGGCGTTCGGTCTCGGAATCGGCTTCGGACTTCTTCAGGATATCGTCTATTACGGCCATCTGATGGGCGTTCATACGTTTCTGATGGGCCTGCTCGGCTACACGGCCGGTTTGCTGGCGGCGAACAAACGGATCACGCTCGTCATGGCGCTTGCCATAATCGGTTTGGCCACATTCGCCTACGATTCGGGCGTATACTTCATTTACAGCGTCTTTCGCATTTCGACTGAAACTTATGACTGGGCCATTATCGATCATATCGCTCCCAGTTTATTTCTCCAGCTGATCTTTGCTCTTGTCTTTTACATACCGGCAAGACGATGGTTTGAACGGATCGCTCCCAGACAAAAGTCAGGCGAGGAGGAATAGCGGGCTGCCGGCAGGAATCCGCCGGTTCCGGGACGAAAGGTATAAGTTCAGGGAGGGACGGACGTGGCCGATAAACAGTATATTACGATCAAGGGCGTAAAAGACGGTCTCGTGTTCCTGCTTGACGACCGGTGCGAGTTTTCCGCGCTGCTGGACGAGCTCCGGTACAAGCTGGAAAATACCCACCAGCAGCTGTTATCGGGCCCGCTCGTTCACGTTCAGGTGAAGCTCGGCAACCGGCGCGTCAACGAAGATGAGAAGGAGCGGCTTCGGGCTGTCATTCGTCAGCAGGGCAATCTGCTCGTTCAGTCGATCGAATCCGAGCATCCCGCGGAGATGGCGGCCGGCAGGCTGGCGCTGAAGGTCATGACGGCGATCGTCCGCTCCGGCCAGACGGTCGAGCACGAAGGCGATCTGCTGCTGCTCGGCGACGTGAACCCCGGCGGTGCGCTGCGCTGCACGGGAAACATCTATGTGCTGGGCGCGCTGCGGGGGATGGCGCATGCCGGCTGCGACGGCGACGAGAAGGCGGTCATCGCGGCCTCGCTGCTGCGCCCGACGCAGCTTCGCATCGCCGGGGTGATCAGCCGGCCGCCGGAAGAATGGATCAGCGGGGACGCGGCGATGGAATACGCCTTTTTGCAGGACGGAGTTATGAAGGTCGACAAGACGACGCAGCTTCACCGCCTGCGCAAAGAATCGGTCTTCTTTAAAGGAGTGTAAATCATGGGAGAAGCGATTGTCGTAACGTCGGGCAAGGGCGGGGTCGGCAAAACGACCACTTCCGCCAATCTGGGGACGGCTCTCGCCCTGCTCGGCAAGAAGGTGTGCATGGTGGATACCGATATCGGATTGCGCAACCTTGATGTCGTGATGGGACTCGAAAACCGGATCATCTACGATCTCGTCGACGTGGCCCAAGGCCGCTGCCGCCTTCAGCAAGCGCTCGTCAAGGACAAGCGGTTCGATGAATTGTATATGCTGCCGGCCGCACAGACGAAAGACAAGCACGATGTGACGCCCGAGCAGGTGAAGGATATGGTCATGGAGCTGAAGAAGGACCATGACTACGTCATTATCGATTGTCCGGCCGGCATCGAACAGGGATTCCGCAATGCGGTCGCCGGGGCGGACCGGGCCATTATCGTGACGACGCCGGAAAATGCGGCCGTGCGCGACGCGGACCGGGTCATCGGCCTGCTGGAGCAATCGCAGCTGCCTTCGAAGCTGATCATCAACCGCATTCGGGCGAACATGGTCAAATCCGGCGAGATGCTGGATGTCGAAGACATTTGCAACATTCTTGCCATCGATCTGCTCGGCATCGTCCCCGACGACGAGAAGGTGATCAAGTCGGCCAACGCCGGAGAGCCTACCGTGATGAATCCGTCCTCGCGGGCGGCGATCGCTTACCGCAACATTGCACGCCGGATACTGGGCGATATGGTGCCGTTAATGCCGCTGGAAGAGAAGAGCGGCGTATTTAGCCGGTTTCGCAAGTTTTTGGGAATAGGATGAGCTCGCGGTGATCAACAAACTGAAAAAATTCGACTGGGGCATTCTTCTACTGCTAGGTTTGTTTATGATCATCAGCTTTTTCGTCGTCAGAAGCGCGACGTACGGCGATCCGCGATATGCCAGCTACGATACGAAAACGCTTATTTTTTACGGTCTCGGGTTTATCGTGGTGCTGTTCGTATCCATGATCGATTACCGGGTTTTTCTCAAAGTATGGCATGTCTTGTATGGCATCGGCATCGTCATGCTTGTCGCCGTTCTCTTGTTCGTGCCGGAAATTAACGGGGCGAAAGGCTGGTTCAAGCTGCCTGGCGATTTGCTCTTTCAGCCTGCGGAAGCGGTCAAGCTGTTTCTCATTATCGGCATCGCGGTGCTGATGGGCAGGCGCAAGGGCGCCCCGTTGACGTTTGCGCAAGATCTGGTGCCGATCGGCGTCTTCGTCGGCATCCCGTTTGTCCTTGTTATGGCGCAGCCCGACCTCGGCAACGCCGTCATTTACCTGGTGATCGCGCTCGGCATGCTGTGGATCGGCAACGTCAAATATACGCATGTGCTGACCGGCACGGCGATCGTCGTTGCGGGGCTCGTCGCGTTCGTCATGCTGTTCAATACGTACAATGCCGAAATTAAACAATACCTGGAAGACAAGAAGAAGCTTCACTGGTACCAGCGGATCAATACGTTCGTCAACCCGTCGGAGGCGACATCGGATGAGCGGCATCAGGCCGAAAACGCCAAAATCGCCATCGGTTCGGGCGGTTTGACGGGAGACGGTTTTATGCAGGGGGACATGAAAAACCGCGGCTTCATTCCGTACCCGTATTCGGACTCGATCTTCGTCGTCGTCGGCGAGGAATTCGGTTTCCAGGGGGCGGCGATTTTGCTGCTGCTCTACTTCCTGTTGATCTACCGGATGATCATTACCGCTTTCCAGTGTCACGATCTGAGAGCGTCGTTTATCGTCATCGGCATCGTGTCGATGTTCGTCTTTCAAATTTTCCAAAATATCGGCATGACGATCGGGCTGATGCCGATTACCGGCATTACGCTGCCGTTCGTCAGTTATGGCGGAACTTCGCTGCTGATCAATATGTTTTGTATCGGGCTCGTATTCAGCATACGGGCACATCAGGAAGTATACCAGTTGAACGATTGACGCAAGCCGTCCGGAATGCCGGATGGCTTGTTGCAATATATAGTTCAAATATAGTCCGACCAACCAATACCGGGAAAGAAAGGGCGATGGGGATGAAGATCGTAGTGCTGGACGGATATGCGACGAATCCGGGAGACATGAGCTGGCAGCCGCTCGAACGGCTCGGCCGCTTGACGGTTTACGACCGGACGAAGGCCGAAGAGGTTGCGGAACGGGCCGCCGAAGCGGAAGCGGTGCTGACGAACAAGACGCCGATTGACGCCGAAGCGTTGAACCGGCTGCCGAAGCTGCGTTATATCGGCGTGCTGGCCACCGGCTACAACATAGTCGACATCGAGGCCGCGGCCAAACGCGGAATCGTCGTGACGAACGTGCCGGACTACAGCTCGATGTCTGTCGCGCAGCTTGTATTCGCCTTAATATTGGAGCACTGCCACCGCGTGCAGCGACATGCGGATGCGGTCAATGCCGGCGAGTGGGCGGCTTCCCCCGACTTCACGTTCTCCAAATCGCCACTTGTCGAACTGGCCGGCAAGACGATCGGCATTGTCGGATTCGGCGAAATCGGGCGGCAGACGGCTCGGTTGGCGACCGCGTTCGGCATGAACGTCATGGTACATACGAGAACGGAGAAACGGGTAGCCGGGCTGGAACATGTCTCCTATGTGACGTTGGAAGAACTGCTGCGCCGGTCGGACATCGTTTCTCTGCATTGTCCGTTGACGCCGGAGACGAAAGAGATGATCAATCGCGAGACGATCGCGATGATGAAGCGGACCGCCTTGCTCATCAATACGGCACGCGGCGGACATATAGCGGAAGCCGATCTGGCGGAAGCTCTCCGGGAAGGGCGCATTGCAGGTGCGGGATTGGATGTGCTCTCTGTTGAACCGCCTGCAGCCGACCACCCGCTGATAGGGCTCGACAACTGCATCGTGACGCCGCACATCGCCTGGGCGACCCGGGAGGCGCGCGCACGACTGATCGGAATGGCCGCCTTCAATCTGGAACGTTTTATCGCAGGGGAGACGGTGAACCGGGTCAACTAAACGCCGCTCGCGGAAACATCCTTGTCTGCACCCTGCTCCGTTCATACGCATATGCGGAACATACTTGCTGAATGCTGCATCCGTTCATACTCATATGCGGAAACATACTTGTCTGCATCCGTTCATATGCATATAGTGATACAAGCCTCCCTGGACGTTTGGCCGCAGAAGGCCCGGGGCGGGTGAAGAACGGAGGGAGCGGACGATGGATATCAAAAATGCGATCCGGCAGCGCAGGCAGGAGAGAATACGCCAGCTTTTGGAAGAGCATGACCGGAAGAACGGCGCGCACAATAAGCCTCCAATCATACGCGGCGCATCGCCGCTGCAACCGCCGCCAAGCGGGCAAGGCGGTCTCTATCGGGATACGTCGGCTCCGGCAGCGCCGGATCGCCGCGCGCAAGGTTATCGAACGCAGCGTCCTAACTCTACGGACGAGTCCGATCCGGAACGGGCCTGGAAAGCGAATCCGTATCCTTGGCTCGGATGGGACAAGGACGAGATGGTCCATTCGAGAAAGGGCGGCGGCTTTCCCGGAGACAGCGGGGACGGCGGGCATACGTTCGGTCGCGAGCTTCTGCAAAAGACGGTTGCCGCGGCAGTCATTTTTGCCGCAGTGTGGGGGATGTTTCGGCTCGATCCGCCGTGGACGCGTGGCGGTCAGCAGTTCGTGCGGCAGGCGTTGACGCAAGAGATGAATTTCGAGGCTGTGGCGGCATGGTACCGCGAGGTTTTTGGCGGCGCGCCGACCTTTATTCCGATATTCAATCCGAATCCCGGCGAGGCGACGGAGACGGGCAGTACGGTGAAGCTGCCCCTTGTCGCTCCCGTACAGGGCGGGGCGGTCGTCCGCTCCTTCGCCGAGCTGCTAAGCGGCGTTGAAATCGCCGGCGAATCCGGCGCTCGCGTGCGCGCCGCGGAGACGGGCCGGGTCACGCATGTCGCCGATGAAGGAGGCAAAGGGACGACGATCGTCATCCAGCATGCCGGCAATCGCGTGACTGTATATGGCGCCTTGTCCGAGTCGAACGTCGCCCAGAACGATTGGGTCGAAGCGGGACAGACGATCGGGAAGCTTGCGACGCCGCCGGATGGGGAGCCGGCGCTGCTCTATTTTGCCGTCAAGCAGAACGGCCGTTACGTCGATCCGTCGGACGTGATGCCGCTTGATTAAATTTCGCGGCATCGCCTGGTCCGTCCACCCGTTATTCGTTCTCGTCATGCTCGCCTCCGTGCTCACCGGTTATTTCGCCGAACTGATGACGCTCTTTACGCTCGTTCTCGTTCATGAAATCGGCCATCTGCTAGCCGCCCGCAGCTTCGGCTGGACCGTACGGGAAGTGAAGCTGCTGCCGTTCGGCGGCGTTGTCGAAGCGGACGAGTCCGGCAGCGCTCCGGCGGCCGAGGAAGCGGCCGTCGCGATAGCCGGGCCGCTTCAGAACATATGGATGGGCGCGCTCGCCTGGCTGTTCGGGTATTGGGGCTGGTGGGAAGAAGATTGGTCGGCCTATATCGTACAAGCCAACGCGCTGCTTGTTGCCTTCAACCTGCTGCCGATCTATCCGCTGGATGGGGGACGGCTGCTGCAGTCGGCGATCAGCCTCGGAATACCGTATCACCGGACGATGGTATGGACGTTTCGCATCGGATTGATGCTCAGTCTGGCGATGGTCGTTTACGCTGTTCTGCCTCCGTTTCATCCGGAAGGAACGGCCGGCGTACAGCTGAATTTGCTTATGATCGGCTTATTCCTGCTCCTTTCCAATTGGACGTATCGCCGCAATATGCCGTATTTATTTATCCGCTTCCTGATGCGTCGGGACCGCGTTGCGGTCCGCCGGATAGCGGGCGGCAGTCTGGCGCGGCCGATCGTTGTGACGGAAGGGCAGCCGGTTTCGTCGGTCGTTCGGCTTTTGCTGCGGGAGCAATACCATCTCATTTATGTGATGGGCGAGCGCGAACGCATTATGAACGTGATGCCCGAACGGCGTCTTGTCGCCGGGTATCTGAACGACAGCCGGCCGCACCGGGCCATATCCGAGCTGTTTACCGACGCCCGTTGACCTGTTGCCGAAGCGGTCTTCGGATCTTGGCGGCGGTCAAAAACGATTGACGAAGCACACAAACAAATGGTATATTGTGGGTAACTCTATATGTAAACGTTTTCACCCATAATTATGACTTATTCCGGTATCATCATTCATTCCAACATTATGATTCAGCCACGGTCATGATCTATTTACAAACATGCTTCGCCCAGAATCTGTGAGTTGAGTTGCCCACGACCATGAATCATTCCGTTTTTATAAGCGATTTAAATCCATAAGTCAAACAAAACGGAGGGAAATCGGGTGAAATTTCCGGTATTGTCGGATGAATTTCGGGTAAAGCGGCTTGCGCCGCCTAAAGGCAAGACGGTCAGAATGGTGCTGGACACGGATACCTACAACGAGATCGACGATCAGTTCGCTGTTGTATACGCTTTGAAATCGCCGGACCGTCTGCGGGTGGAAGCGCTGTATGCGGCGCCCTTCTTCAATGAATTATCCAGCGGACCCGCAGACGGGATGGAGAAAAGCTACGATGAACTGCTGCGCATTGTCGGCCATCTCGGAATAACGCCGGAACGATTCGTCTACAAGGGGGCGAGAACGTATTTGCCCGGTGCTTTCGAACCGGCGCATAGCGAGGCCGCCCTTGATCTCGTCGAAAGAGCGATGGCTTCTTCCGACGACGACCCGCTCTATGTGACGGCGATCGGCGCCATTACCAATGTGGCATCCGCAATTTTGATCGAACCGCGAATTATCGAGAAGATCGTCGTCGTCTGGCTCGGCGGACACGCGCTGCACTGGCCGAATACGAATGAATTCAATTTGCAGCAGGACGTTCATGCCGCAAGAGTCGTTTTCGATTCCGGCGTGCCGCTGGTGCTCGTGCCGTGCATGGGCGTAGCTTCCCATTTGCAGACGACATTGGCGGAAATCAAGGCGTTTGTTCAGGGCAGAGGCGCCATCGGAAATTTCCTGCACGATACGTTCGAGCGCTGCTCCAAAGATCATTTCGGCTATTCGCGGGTCATCTGGGATATTTCGACGGTGGCTTACTTGATCGAGCCGGATTGGGTTCCGACAACGCTGGCATTCAGCCCGGTTCTGACGGATCAATTGACATGGAGCACCGATGCGTCAAGGCATTTGATCCGGTATGCGTTTTTCGCGCACCGGGATCCGATCTTCAAGGATCTGTTCCGCAAAATCGCGCGTAATGCGTGACTGATAGGACCGCATACGACCGCAGAAATCGTATCGCAACGGGCAGTTGCTGTGTGAAGATTTGCTTGCGCCGGACGTCAGCTTTGCGGCTGCGTGAGCCGGCGCCGATACTTGCGCTGCATGCTCGCGCCACGTGCCGGCGCCCTAGCGCCCTAGGCTGGCGCCCCGTACTGGCGCCCCCGGCGGCGCCTTTTCAATCAGGTTATTAACGTGGGCCGTCCATTCATGTTATGATGTTGCTAAGAGATGGCAATAGGGTGCCGATACATACAATGCCATGTACGATTGGCAATTGGGATGCGCAGTTGCGATACAAGTCTTTATCAGCCTTCTGAAACGGGTGGCGACAGCATGAAACAATTAGTGGTTCACGGTCACGGCGAATCGTTGCAAACGGCGGTTCTGGAAAATGGCGTGTTGACGGAATTTTATTGGGAACCGTCGGAGACGAGCGGACTTGTCGGCAATATTTATAAAGGGCGGATCGTCAACGTGCTGCCGGGCATGCAGGCGGCATTCGTCGATATCGGACTTGGCAAAAACGCGTTTCTGTACGTCGACGATGCGCTTCACCCGAATTTGGAGCGGCAGCCGAAGGAGAAACCTTCCGTCGAGAAGCTGCTTCGTCCCGGACAGGAGCTGCTTGTGCAAGTGATGAAGGAGCCGATTGGCGGCAAAGGAGCGCGGGTCACGACGCATATTTCGCTTCCGGGACGTTCGCTCGTCTTTATGCCGAATGCGGATTACACTGCCGTGTCCAAAAAAATTTCCGGCGAACAGGAGCGCGGACGGCTCCGTGCGATCGGCGAGGAGCTGCGGCGGGACGAGGAAGGCGTCATCATGCGGACGGCGGCGGAAGGGGAGAGCGAAGAGGCGCTTCGCACCGATCTGCAGCTTTTGCGCGAGCAGTGGCGGTTCATTCGGGAGCGGGCGAAGACGGCGAGTGCCCCGGCAGAGCTTCACCGGGAAGCCGGATTGATGCGCCGCATCGTCCGGGACGCGCTGACGGCCGACACCGACGAGGTATGGATCGACGATGAAGCGCGCTATGCCGATGCGGAACGGCTCATTCGGGAGATGGCGCCGTCGCTCGCCCCGATTCTTCACCATTACAATCCGGACGGCGGATTGCCGATTATGGACCGCTTCGGCGTCCGGGAGCAGCTCGATGCCGCCTATCGTTCGCGCATCGAACTGGCGAGCGGCGGTTATCTGATCTGGGATCAGACCGAGGCGCTGACTGTGATCGACGTCAATACCGGCAAGTTTACGGGCAACCGCGATATGGAGGAGACGTTCTTCCAGACCAATATGGAAGCCGCGGACGAAATCGCCCGGCTGCTCCGCCTGCGCGATACGGGCGGCATTATTATCGTCGATTTTATCGATATGGAGTTGGAGGAACATCGGGAACGCATTCAGGCGCGCCTTAACGAATGGGCTAGACGGGACCGGACGAAGTGCACCGTCGTCGGTTGGACCAAGCTCGGTCTTCTCGAGATGACGCGCAAAAAATCCCGCGACAGCACGGCCAACCGGCTGTACGAGACATGCCCGTCCTGCGGCGGCGCCGGCAAACGGTTCGTCGGCTTGCCTGGTTAACCGCACAATTCGGCCGGCAGCGGCGTTCTCGGGCAATGCGGGCGCTTCGTCATGTCCTCTGCCCTGCAATCGTGCCTTACTTTTGCCGAAAGCCCGCCGCTCAGCGGGACTCCTTATTGTCGTCTTGTTCACCCCGCCCCTAGCCGTTATATTTAACTCAACGCAACGACCGTTCGTTTCCCTTGCATTTCACATATCCCTTCTTCATTTCGCCCGATTTCCTGTTCCGGTTCCGACCGGTTTTTATTTTTTTAGGAACATTTTCCGACATGCGCCGTATGAAACGATATACAGAAAAAAGGTAAAGGAGAGGGCATATGGACGTCATCGATTTGAAGACCAGGAAGCCGAGCAACGTGAAGGGTTTGCCGCCCGGATTTTTTCGCAAAATCGGCTACGTCATAGCCGGCGTCATCGTGCTGATCATCGGCTTTTCCTGCATCTACACTGTGCAGGAGCAGGAGCGGGCAGCGATTCTGACATTCGGCAAATATACCGGTGAAGCGCGGGCGGGGTTGCATTTCAAGTGGCCTTATCCGATTCAGCAGGTGGTGAAGGTGCCGGCTGAGCTGATCCAGCAAATGACGATCGGTTACCGCGAGGAGGGTAATACGATTACGCCGGTGGAAGAAGAAGCGCTGATGATTACGGGAGATGAAAATATCGTCTCCGCCGACGCCGTCGTACAGTGGAGAATCAGCAACATACGCGACTATTTGTTCAATGTGGAAGATCCGGAGCGTTTTCTGCGAAACGCGGCCAGCTCCTCGATCCGTTCCGTGATCGGCTCCGAAAAGCTCGATTACGCCATTACCGACGGCAAGACCGATATTCAGGAGAAAGTCCGGGAGAAGCTGATCGAGCTGCAGGAAACGTATCAAACCGGCATTCAGGTGCTTGACGTCAAGTTCCAGGACATCGAGCCGCCGGGCGGCGAGGTCGAAGAAGCGTTCCGCGAAGTGACGAACGCCCGCGAGGAGAAAAATACGAAAATCAACAATGCGGTCAAATACGAAAACGAGCGGATACCGAAGGCAAGAGGCGAAGCCCAGGCGCTGCTGGAAAAAGCGGAAGCCGAGAAAAAATCGCGCATCCTGAACGCCCAGGGGGACGTGGCCAAGTTTAACGCCGTCTACGAGCAATACAAGGCCAATCCGAATACGACGCAAAGCCGTCTCATTCTGGAGACGCTGGATAAAATATTGCCGAACGCCCGAATTGTCATCGCCGATTCGTCCGGGGATACGGTCAAATATTTGCCGCTGAACGAGCTGCTGCAAGGCTCGAAGCCGCCGGCGCAATCGCAAGCGCCGTCTGCCGGACAGGGAACGCAAGGGGGAGCGTCGAAATGAGCAAATCGAACAAACGCAAAATCTACTTCGGCATTGGCGCGCTGATCGCGGTCATCCTGCTGGCCAATTCGGTGTTTCTCGTACAGGAAGGCCAATACAAAGTCGTGCTGAAGTTCGGGGAAGCCGTCCGCGTCGCCGGAACGCCGGGACTTCAATTCAAGATTCCTTTCGTGGAGAACACGATGACGCTGCCGAAGCGGCAAATGACGTATGAAAGCACGCCGACTTCCATTTTGACGAAAGACAAGAAGCCGATTATCGTCGACAACTACACCGTGTGGCGAATCGAGGACGCGCAATTGTTTTTGCGGTCGGCGAAGACGGTCGGGGCCGGCATTCAGCGGATCGACGCGACGGTTTACAATACGGTCAGACGCAAGCTGTCGGAAATCAATTACGACGAAATCATCAGCGAGAATACCGCACGCGGCAACATTAACGACCAAATTACGAAAGATGTGGCGGAAGCGCTGAAGCGCGACAACTCCGGCATTCAGATCATCGACGTAAGGATCAAGCGCACCGATTTGCCGGAAGGCAACAAGCAGAGCGTATACAACCGGATGATCTCCGACCGCCAGTCGATCGCGGCGCGCTATCTGTCCGAAGGCGACGAGGAATCGCGCAAGAGGATGTCCAGAGCGGACCGTACGGCGATGGAGCTTATCGCGGAAGCCGAAGCGAAGGCCAAGGCGATTATCGCGGAAGGAGAAGGGCAAGCCGCCAAAATTTATAACGACGCCTACGGCAAAGATCCGGAGTTCTACAACTTCTACCGGACGCTTGAAAGCTATGTGACGACATTGCAGAACGAGCCGGTCATCCTGATGCCGATCGATTCGCCGTATGCCCGCATTCTATTAGGAAAATAATGCCGGATTCCGGGTTTTTCCGGACGGCGGACGAATGCCCGCAAACCCTGCATGAGAGGGGGATGCGGGCTTTTTCATTTTGTCGGAGAAAAGGTATTGATTCATTCGCATCCATCTGGTATATTGTTCACGATAATGATAATCAATATCAATAGCCTTACATATCAAGCCGCCAACGGAGCGGTCGAAATTCCGAAAAACCGCAACGGATCGTGGATTTGACGGACAGCTACGTCGGCCACTTGCCGGCTCTCGGCACAAGACGGTTTTCATTTTGCAGCCCTACGATAGAGGAATCTATGCCTTCGGACATAACTACGGCAGGGTGGTGAAATCATTTATGGAAAAGAAACCTTCCCCGATATCGAAGACAGCGTAGGCGGTATTCGCGTCGTTCAGGCTTTTGCCAACGAGAAACATGAAAAAGCCCGGTTTGCGGTCAACAACAGCCCCTTTCGCCTGACGAAACTGCTCTCTTATAAGCTGATTGCCAGAAACGGATCGATCAGCTATATGATGAGGTTTGTGACGAACGACGCTTGTCATTGCGCATCGGTTGACGGATGAGGGGATTACGGTGCAGGGACGGCATGAGGAGCTGGTGGCGGCCGGCGGCACATACAGCCGTTTGCATCAGGCGCAGTACAGTATGCAGGTTTAGTAAGCATGGAGAAATAAGGAAGGAGCAAGACCATGAACCAAAACTCGAAACGCAGAACGCGCAAGACTCGAAGGACTACCCTATTTATACTTCTGATTCTGGTATTGCTGGCGGCAGCTTGTTCGGACGGAGCGCAACAAAATGCGGAATCCGCCGCCGATAACGATACGAACAACCAACCCGAGGAACGCGTATTAAAGGATTTTATTGGCAACGAGGTGGAAGTCCCGGCCCATCCCGAGCGGATTATTGCCTCTTACCTGGAGGATCATCTTGTCGCGCTGGGGGTAAAACCGGTGGCCCAATGGTCGGTCGCAGACGGCAAGACCGTCCAGGACTATTTGCAGTACTCGCTGCAAGACGTCCCGACTATTCCGTCCGAGCTTCCCTACGAAGCGGTGATGAGTTTCCGTCCTGATTTGATCCTTTTGGACGGTGCGGATATGGCATCGGGAGATAAATATGCGCAGTATTCGAAAATCGCCCCCACTTATATCGTTGGAACCGAGGAAGTTAACGACTGGCGTAAAAAGCTGCTGATGATCGGCGAGGTGCTGAACAAGTCCGAGGAAGCCCGCAAGGCGCTGGAGGAATATGAACGCAAGGCGAGCGAAGCCCGCGAAAAACTGAACGAAGCGATCGGCTCGAAATCGGCGGCGGCAATCTGGCTGCTGGGCAAGGACGCCTATATCGTTCATGAGAATCGTTCCAGCGGTGAAGTGCTGTATCACGATCTTGGCATGAAGGTGCCTGACGTGGTGAAGGAAATCTCGGCCTCCGCTACCGCGAACTGGCTTCCGCTGCCAAATGAGAAGCTGGCCGAACTGGATGCCGATTACCTGTTTATTGTGAAAAGCGAAGGCATCACGAAGGATCAGATCGTATCCGATCCGATTTGGTCGGCGATCCCGGCTGTCCGGAACGGCCATATTTATGAGTTCGGAGCCGATTCCAGCTGGCTTTATTCGGGTACAATCGCGAACGGACAAATTATCGACCATGTATTGGACAGCATTTTAAAGTAAGGGCGGCAACTCCATAACGAATGGCGGGGAGAGAAAAGGATGGATGCAGCGCAAATTTACGACGTTACCATTGTTGGCGGAGGACCCGCGGGATTGTATGCGGCTTTTTATAGCGGATTGCGCGAAATGAAAACGAAAGTGATCGAATATCAGCCTTTTCTCGGCGGGAAAGTTCATGTATATCCTGAAAAAATGATTTGGGATGTCGGCGGACTGACCCCGGTCTCCGGGGCGCAGCTGATCGAGCAATTGGTGAAGCAGGGACTGACGTTCGACCCCACGGTCGTGCTGGGACAGAAAGTCACTTCCATATCCAGGGACGACAACGGGATTTTTATATTGAAAACTTCCGCCAATGATACGCATTGCTCCAAAACCGTCATTCTTGCCGTGGGCGGCGGCATTCTGAAACCGACCAAACTGAATATTGACGGCGCTGAACGGTTTGAAGTAACCAACCTGCATTACACCGTCAAATCGCTGGCCCGTTTTAAAGGAAAAACCGTTCTCATTTCTGGCGGCGGCAACGCGGCGATCGACTGGGCCAACGAGCTGGCGCCGATTGCGAAAAAAGTGTATTTGACCTATCGGAACGAAACGCTGAAAGGGCACGAAGCGGAAGTCTCCCGTCTGCGGAGAAGCGCTGTCGATTGCCTGCTGAATACGACGATCGAAAAGCTGATCGCCGCGCCGGATCATGAAACGATTGAAAAAGTGGTGCTCAAGTACGCTGAAGACGGCTCCGAAACCGTATTGGCGGTGGACGATGTCATTATCAATCACGGATACGAACGCGACAAGGACCTGCTGGAAAACAGCGAATTGAACATCGCCATGGCGAATGAATATTGTATAGTCGGCACGCCGATGAGCGAGACGTCGGTACCGGGGCTGTTTGCCGCCGGAGACATTTTGCATCATGAAGGGAAGCTGCATTTGATTGCCGGCGCATTCCAGGACGCGGCGAACGCCGTCAATAAAGCGAAACAATATATCGCGCCCGACGCGCACGCGTACGGAATGGTTTCTTCCCATAACGAAATCTTTAAAGAAAAAAATCGCGAACTGATCAAGCATTTATTTGCGACGTGAGGAATGCCATTTTTTTACGTTTTTTTTATTGGCGCTTGTGCTTGTTTTTCCGGGAACGGTATGCTAAACTGTTCAGGTGTATGTTTGTCGGTTGCCGCAAGGCGATCGTCCGAACAACCGGTACCGCACAGGCCGGGTCTCGCAAGTCCGACATCTTACGTTCGGCACCTGAGCCAGGCGAGTCTTCGATTATAAGGAGGTGCACCAACGACCATGTACGCAATTATTGAAACGGGCGGCAAACAGTACAAAGTGCAAGAAGGCGATGTTCTCTACATCGAAAAGCTGGCGGCAGGCGAAGGGGAGAGCGTTACGTTCGACCGCGTTCTGGCTGTGTCCAAAGGCGACGGTCTCGTAACCGGCACGCCGGTCGTGGCGGGAGCTTCGGTTACGGCCAAAGTAGAGAAGCACGGCCGCGGAAAGAAAATTATCGTATACAAATACAAACCGAAAAAGAACTACCGTCGCAAACAAGGCCATCGTCAGCCTTACACGAAAGTGACGATCGAGAAGATTCAAGGGTAAGGTTCGGGCCATGATTTGCGTTACGTTCGTGCGGCGAGCCGCTGATCGGCGGATTTTATCGTTCTCGGTGGAAGGGCATGCCCAGTATGCCAAACCCGGCAAAGACATCGTCTGTGCCGGCGTTTCCGCCGTTACGGTCGGCGCCGTCAATGCTGTCGAGGCGCTGACGGGGCTCGAGCTGCCCGCTTCGATGAAGAACGGGTGGCTGCAATCCGACATTCCCGAACAGGGCGACACTGCGGTCGACGACCGCGTGCAGCTCCTGCTCGAAGGAATGGCCGTCATGCTCGATACGATTGCACAATCATACGGCAAATATGTCGTAATCGAAAATAAATATGTGGAATAAAGGAGGGGAACATCCATGTTGAAACTGAATCTTCAACTGTTCGCTTCGAAGAAGGGCGTCGGCTCGACGAAGAACGGACGCGACAGCCGTGCGAAACGGCTTGGCGCGAAGCGCGCCGACGGCCAAACCGTTACGGCCGGCAGCATCCTCGTGCGCCAGCGCGGCACGAAGATCCATCCGGGTAACAACGTAGGCATCGGTAAAGACGACACGCTGTTCGCGAAAGTGGAAGGCGTAGTCCGGTTCGAACGTTGGGGACGCGACCGCAAAAAAGTGAGCGTGTACCCGGTCGAACAATCGTCGATCGCGGCAGCAGCAGAAGTTTAATAGCTTCCTAGCGCCCCGGCCTGATACAGGCCGGGGCTTTTGCTGTAAGATCCGGATCAATCGGCAAACCGTTGCCGTGAAAGCAGCCGCATTGTTTTTTTCGGCCGTTTTACACCGATGACCGGCAGCGCTGCAGCGTGGTATACTGAATATGGAAGTGGCAACGAACTTTAAAGTGGGATGTGGAACATGATCCGTTGGGAAACGGCAAAATATTATGCGGCAGGTTCCGTCCTGCTCCCCGCCGCAGGCGTGTTGTTGTGGCCTTCCGCACGGTGGATGAACGCCGTGTTTGCCGGATGGCTCCTGTTGGCAGCCGCGTTCTGGATTTTCAGAGAGAGGCGCGAACAGGCGGAACGTCTCGAGCGGACGATTCAGGCGATGCAGATCGCTTCCATACGAACGCTCAATCACCATCGGCATGACTGGATGAACGACCTGCAGGTGCTGTACGGATACATAAGGTTGCAGAAGCAGGATAAGATGGCCGAGTGCGTGGAGAAGATAAGAGAACGAATGGCGATGGAAAGCAAAATCGCCAAGCTCGGCGAGCCCTCGCTTGTTATCTTTTTGCAATCGTTTCGCACCATGACGCATTCGCTGCGTCTGAACGTCCGGATCGACGGAGAATTGAATTTCGGCGAGCTGCCGTTTGACGGAGCCGGGACGGCTGCGGCGCTGATCGATGTGTTGAATGCGTACCGCTTTGCCGTAAAGCCGGGATCGGGGGAGGCGGCCGCTCTGACTTTGGCGCTGTCGCGCGACGACAAGTCGCTGATCGTGGAACTGGACGTGGAGGGCGAAGTCCAGGATGCGAGGGAGCTGCAGCGAAAATTGAAACAGCGGCTGAAGGGGACGCCGCTGCAGCCGGTAAATCTGGACCATCCGGAGCAGTATGCGAAACTGACGGCCCGTTTCCAGGTGTAATGCTTACGAAGCGACTTTGCTACGCAAAGTTTTAGGAGGACATCATGTTTGTCGATAAAGCGAAAGTATTTGTAAAAGGCGGCGACGGGGGAGACGGCATCGTTTCCTACCGCCGCGAAAAATATGTTCCCGAGGGCGGTCCGGCAGGCGGTGACGGAGGCAAAGGCGGCAACGTCATTTTTCGCGTCGACGAAGGACTCCGCACGTTGATGGACTTCCGCTATCAGAAACATTTCAAAGCCCCGCGCGGCGAACGGGGCAAAGTCAAGGGAATGCACGGGGCGAACGCAGAAGACTTGATCGTCCGCATCCCGCCCGGCACCGTCATCATCGACGAAGAGACGGGCGAGACGATCGCGGATATGACCCGCCATGGCCAGGAGGTGATCGTGGCCCGCGGGGGGCGCGGAGGACGCGGAAACATGAGGTTCGCGACGATGAGCAATCCGGCGCCGGATATTGCCGAGAAGGGCGAGGAAGGCGAAGAGCGGTGGGTCATCATGGAGCTGAAGGTGATGGCCGATGTCGGTCTGGTCGGTTTTCCGAGCGTCGGCAAATCGACGCTGCTGTCGGTCGTTTCGGCTGCGAAGCCGAAAATCGGCGCCTACCATTTTACGACCTTGACGCCGAATCTCGGCGTCGTCGACCTCGACGAAGGCCGCAGCTTCGTCCTGGCGGATCTGCCCGGACTGATTGAAGGCGCGCACGAAGGCGTCGGGCTCGGACACGAGTTTTTGCGCCATGTCGAGCGGACGCGCGTCATTATCCACGTCGTTGATATGTCGGCTTCGGAAGGGCGCGATCCGTTCGACGATTGGGTGAAAATTAACGAGGAGCTTGCCTTGTACAATGCGAAGCTTGCGGAACGACCGCAAATTATCGCGGCGAACAAGATGGATATGCCGGGCGCGGAAGAACATCTGCGCGAATTCCGGGAACGGCTGGCCGCAGCGGCGGGCGATCGGGAGTATCCGGTTATGCCGATTTCCTCTTTGACGAAGAAAGGCGTGAAAGAGCTGATGTACAAGGCGGCCGAAGTGCTGGAAAGCGTGCCGCAAACCCCGGCCGTGCATGAAGTGCCGGAAACGGAAGAGCGCAAGGTGTACAAGCTGGAAAGGCGGGATAAGGCCGACTTTACGATCCGCCGGCACAACGAGGAATTTATCGTCGAGAGCGAGGCGATCGAACGGCTGATGAAGCGTTCGAACCTGAATTCGTACGATTCCGTGATGCGGTTTGCCACAATTATGCGCCGCATGGGCGTCGACGAAGCCCTCCGGAAGAAGGGCGCCAAGCATGGGGATACGATCCGCATCGGCAATTACACGTTCGAATTTTTCGAAGGTACGGACAACGAGTACCTGTACGAATAACGCCGCAATCCGCCCGGCTCGACCGGCAGCATGGCCGCCGTGTCGAATGAAGCCGGCGGTCGGGTGCGCATTTCCCTTAATTTTTTCGGCATTGCCTATTGCCGTGAATGCCGCTCATCCGATATAATGTCCACTATACACGAACAACTGTCTTTTGTAGGAGGACGTCAGGTGACGGAACGATATGTTGTCGTCCGCGAAGATTTGTTGCCCGAAGCGATCGTCAAGACGGTTCAGGTGAAGGAGATGCTCAGACGCGGCGAAGCTGCGACCGTCCACGAAGCGACCGAACGGGCGGGATTGAGCCGCAGCGCCTTCTACAAGTACAAGGACGGCGTATATGCGCAGAACGAGCTTACGAGAGAGAGAATCGTCACCATTTCGATGGACCTGGAGCATCGCTCCGGCATTTTGTCCAAGGTGCTCGGGCTTGTCGCCGGCAGCGAAGGAAACGTGCTGACGATTCATCAGACGATTCCGCTGCAAGGTATGGCGAACGTCGTCATCTCTGTCGATATTTCGCATCTGAAAGGCGATCTGCAGGCGCTTGTGGCGAAAATTCGCTGCCATGAGGGCGTACGCAAAGTGGCGGTTATTGGACAAGGCTAGATTCACGGATGATGGAGGAGAGAGAATGAAACCGGTTAAGGTTGGATTGCTTGGGCTCGGAACGGTGGGGACCGGCGTCGTGCGAATTTTGGAAGGACATCAGGACGATTTGCAAAGTCAGGTCGGATCGCCGATCGTCATCGAGAAAGTGCTCGTGCAGAACAAAGAAAAAGCGCGCGCGGTTCAAATCGATCCCGAGAAGCTGACGGACGACCCGTGGGACATTATTCATAACCCGGAAATCGATGTCGTCGTCGAGGTGATGGGCGGCCTCGAACATACGAAGGAATATATACTTGAGTCGCTTTCCAGAGGCAAGCATATCGTAACGGCGAACAAGGACCTGATCGCGTTGTACGGTCCGGAAATTTTGGCGAAGGCCCGCGAGAACCGCTGCGATGTGCTGTACGAGGCGAGCGTTGCCGGCGGCATTCCGATTCTCCGCACGCTGGTGGAAGGCTTCTCTTCCGACCGGATTACGAAAATAATGGGAATCGTCAACGGCACGACAAACTACATTTTGACGAAAATGAGCCAGGAAGGCGCATCTTACGAAGAAGTGCTGAAAGAAGCGCAGCAGCTCGGATACGCCGAAGCCGATCCGACCTCCGACGTCGAAGGGCTCGATGCGGCACGGAAAATGACGATACTCGCGACGCTCGGCTTCCGGACGAACGTCGCGCTCAAGGATGTCGACGTCAAAGGGATTACGGCGGTGACGAAGGAAGACATCCAGTACGCCAAGCGGCTCGGCTACGAGATCAAGCTGCTCGGCATCGCCGAGCGTCAGGACGACCAGTTCTGCGTCAGCGTGCAGCCGACGATGGTCAGCCGCACGCATCCGATCGCGGCCGTCAACGGCGTCTTCAATGCGGTATACGTGCATGGAGAGGCGGTCGGCGAGACGATGTTCTACGGCGCGGGAGCCGGCGAAATGCCGACCGCGACATCCGTCGTGGCCGACATTGTGGCCGTCGTCAAAAATCTCAGGCTCGGCGTCAACGGTCAGCAGGGCATCACCGCCTATAAGGAGCTGAAGCCGAAAGCCGACGAGCAGATCGCGTCGAAATATTTCCTGCTGCTGCACGTTCAGGATCGCGCGGGCGTGCTGGCGCAAATTACCCAGGTGTTCGCGGAATACGAGGTCAGCCTGGAGTCGGTCGTTCAGCAGCCGAATCCGCACAATCCGGAAGCGGAAATCATTATTATTACGCATGATGCCAACAAGGCGGCCATGACGAAAGTGGTCGAAGCTTTCAAGTCGCTGGAGGTCATCCGCCAAGTCAAAAGCGTCTACCGCGTGGAAGGTTGAGCGGTTGCGGCGGCAAGAGCGCATCCGTTTTTCAAATTAACCAAAGGAGTTATGCTTTTCATGAGATACCCCGGTTTGCTGCAGACATACAAGCAATACTTGCCGGTTACGGACCGGACGCCGATGCTGACGCTTCAGGAAGGCAACACGCCGCTCGTGCGGGCGGACAATCTGTCGGCCGAGCTCGGTCTCGATCTGTATTTCAAATACGAAGGTCTGAACCCGACCGGATCGTTCAAGGACAGAGGGATGGTGATGGCTGTCGCCAAGGCGATGGAAGAAGGCAGCCGCACGATCATGTGCGCTTCCACGGGCAACACTTCCGCCGCCGCCGCCGCGTATGCGGCGCGGGGCGGCCTGAACTGCATCGTGCTGATCCCGAACAACAACATCGCGCTCGGCAAGCTCGCGCAAGCGATCATCTACGGCGCGAAGGTGATCGCCATCGAGGGCAACTTCGACCGCGCGCTCGAAATCGTCCGCGAAATTACGGCGAAGCATCCGATCACGCTCGTCAATTCGGTAAACCCGTACCGCATCGAAGGGCAAAAAACAGCCGCGTTCGAAGTGTCCGACCAGCTCGGGAAGGCGCCCGACTATTTGGCGATTCCGGTCGGCAACGCCGGCAATATTTCCGCTTACTGGAAAGGATTCAAAGAATACCACGCGCTGGGGCGCATCGGTTCGCTGCCGAAGATGGTCGGCTTTGAAGCGGAAGGCGCCATGGCGATCGTGAAGGGCGAGCCGATTCCCGAGCCGGAGACCGTCGCGACGGCGATCCGGATCGGCAATCCGGCCAGCTGGAAGACAGCTGTCGCCGCTGCCGAAGAGTCCGGCGGCCAGATCAATTACGTCACCGACGATGAAATACTGGCGGCGTACCGGATGATCGCGTCGCGCGAAGGTATCTTCGCGGAACCTGCATCGGCCGCATCGATCGCGGGCGTGCTCAAGCTGAAGCGGGAAGGGGAATTCCGCGGCGGCGAGACGGTCGTATGCGTGCTTACCGGACACGGCTTGAAAGACCCGAACATCGCGATCAAGAGCGTGGCGGCGGAGCCGCTTGTCGTGCCGGATTCCGAAGCTGCGGTCATGGATGCGATCCGCAAGCTGGAAGGGGAACAATAATGGCTGGCCGCCGGGTCATCGTCAAAGTTCCGGCGAGCACCGCCAACCTGGGGCCGGGCTTCGACTCGCTCGGCATGGCGCTTTCGCTGTACGCGTGGGTGGAGATGTCCGCTTCGGAATCTACGGTCATACGTCTGTACGGCGATCATCTGGAAGGCGTGCCGACGGACAAGTCGAACCTGATCTATGACGTAGCGCAATCCGTATTTCGCGAAGCGGGTGTCGACATACCGGAACTGGATATCGCCATGTACAGCGACATTCCGCTAACCCGCGGTCTCGGCAGCAGCGCTTCGGCCGTCGTCGGGGCGCTTGTCGCCGCCAATGCGCTGATCGGCAGCCCGCTTTCGCAGGACAAACTGTTTCAGATGGCGACGGCGCTTGAAGGGCATCCCGACAATGTCGGCGCTTCGCTCTTCGGCGGCATTGTCGTGGCGTCCTGGGACGGCGTCCGCGCCGAAGCGGTCCGGCTTGAGGCGCCTTCCTCGCTGGAAGCGGTCGTCGCCATTCCTTCGTACCGGCTGTCGACCGAGAAGGCGCGGCACGCGCTCCCTTCGCAAATCGCGATGTCCGACGCGGTATTCAACGTCGCCTCCAGCTCGCTGCTTGTGGCCGCGCTCGCGTCCGGTCGGCTCGAACTGATCCGCCATGCGATGCGCGACAGGCTGCATCAGCCGTATCGGGCGCCGCTTATTCCCGGCATGCCGGAAATTTTGGCGCGGGCCTGCGATTTCGGCGCTTTGGGCGTCGCGCTGAGCGGCGCAGGCCCGACGATGCTGGCGCTCGTCCAGGCGGGAGATCCCCGGATTGCGGAGCTGGAACGATTTTTGCGGGATGTGCTGGAGCGGGAAGGGGCGGCATGCGAGCTGATGCGGCTGAAGCCTTGCGCCGAAGGAGCGCGCGTCACGCTGCTGGAGCACGACGCCGATTATTCGACGCTTGAGCACTGGATCCGGAAAGAGGTGGAAGTTTGATTTCGGTTGCCTTGCTGCCGGAAGGAAGCGTGTCGGACGAAGCGGCCCGCTATCTGTTTCGCGGCGAAGATGTGCATTATTCGTATCATAAGCTCATATCGGACGTGTTTCTGTCAACGGCGGGAGGGGAAACCGACTACTGCGTCATTCCGATCGAAAATACGATCGAAGGCTCGGTCAGCTTGCATCTGGACTGGCTTGTCCATGAGGTGGATATGCCGATCCAGGCCGAGTGGATATACCCCTCGATTCAAAATTTGATCGGCCGCGCCGGCGAATTTCAGGGAGAAGAGGACGGCGTCGATTTCGGCCGCATTGTGAAGGTGATCAGCCATCCGGTCGCGATGGCGCAATGCCTGAAATTTTTGCGGGCCAATCTCGCTCATGCCGAATGGGAGCATGTGAGCAGCACGGCGGAAGCGGTGCGGATCGTCAGCGAAAACGCGGGCAGAGGGTGGGCGGCTATCGGCACGTCGATCGCCGCGGTCAATAACGGGCTCGACGTGCTGCAAAGCAATGTCACCGACCATAACAACAATTATACCCGCTTCCTTCTCGTAGGCCGCAAGCCGTTCGAAGTCCGGACGTCGGACAAGTTCAAGACGAGCATTTTGGTGACGCTTCCCGAGGATTATCCCGGAGCGCTCCATCAGGTGCTGTCCGCCTTCGCGTGGAGGCGCATCAATCTGTCCCGGATCGAGTCGCGCCCGACGAAGAAGAAGCTCGGCAATTATTATTTCTACATTGAAATCGAAATGCCGCTCGATTCGGTGCTGCTGCCGGCCGCCATCGCGGAAATCGAGGCGACCGGAAGTCAGGTCCGGATATTGGGGAGCTATCCGACGTTTACGTTCGAAGGCTAGACGAGCGGCAGCCACGCGGCAGCGAGGCCACTATTATACGGAGGTGCAATCAAGCTCATGGCACAGCAATGGATTTATTTGAACGGCGAATTCGTCACGAAAGAAAACGCCAAAGTTTCGGTTTTCGACCATGGTTTCCTGTACGGAGACGGCATTTTCGAAGGCATCCGGATTTATGACGGCAACATTTTCAAATGCAAGGAGCACCTCGACCGGCTGTACGACTCGGCCAAGTCGATCATGCTCGACATTCCGCTGACGTACGAGGAAATGCAGGAGGCGCTTGTCGAGACGATTCGCCGCAACGGCCTGAGGGACGGTTACATTCGGCTGGTCGTTTCCCGCGGACCGGGCAACCTGGGGCTCGACCCGAAACGGTGCGAGCGGGCATGGGTCATTATTATCGTGGAACAGCTGGCGATTTATTCCGAAGAAGCTTACCGCAACGGGCTTGTCTCGGTCTCGGTGTCGCAGCGCCGCAACATTCCGGATGCGCTTAATCCGAAGATCAAATCGCTCAATTACCTGAACAACATCCTGGTCAAAATCCAGGCTAATCTGGCCGGCGTCGGCGAAGCGATCATGGTCAATTCGCAAGGGTACGTGGCGGAAGGCTCGAGCGACAATATTTTCATCGTCAAGCGCGGTGTCGTTTACACGCCTCCATGCTATGTCGGCGCGCTCGAAGGCATTACGCGGAACGCCATTATCGAGCTGTGCGGCAAGCTTGGGCTCCCGCTGAAGGAGGAGCCGTTCACGCTGCACGACGTCTATGTTGCCGATGAAGTGTTTTTCACAGGCACGGCCGCCGAAGTCATCGCGGTTCGCGAAGTCGACGGCCGCGTGATCGGCGAAGGAAAAGCGGGCCCGATTACGACGCAGCTGCTTCAGGAGTTCCGCAAAATCGTCACGGTCGACGGCGTTAAAGTATATTGAATACAGCAGGCCAGCAGCCTGCCGGACAACCGGCGGGCTGTTTTTTTTTCGCCAACTCGGGGACACCTGCCCATGGGCTGCATATGATGTAATGATTGGCGGCGGGCAAAGGCCGTGCGACGCTGCGAAACTGAACGTGACAGGAGGTCCGAAGGCGAGTGAAGATTCATATTGTCAAGAAGGGCGAATCGCTTTATCTTATCAGTCAAAAGTACAACGTCTCGGTCGAAGACATTGTCAAGCTGAATCCGTCCATTACCGACCCGAACAAGATCGACGTCGGCATGAAGTTGAAAATTCCTTCCGCTCCCGTAAAGCCCGGCGGTATAGGCGTTATGCATCACCATGTCGTCCAGCAGGGCGATACGCTGTGGAAGCTGTCCAAGGCGTGGGGCATTCCCCTTGGCGATTTGATCAAGGCTAACCCGCAGCTTAATAATCCGAACGTGCTGACGATCGGAGAAATCGTTTATATTCCGAAGGCGGCGGCCGACAACACCGTATTGCCCGATCAAGCGAATGCCGAAAATGTGAAGCCGAACACCCTTTCCGCCGTTATCGGAGTGAAAGAATGGGCCGGGAAATTGTCGACGCTGCCGATTCCGGGCAAGAAGCCGACCGAAAAGAAACCGACCGAAAAAAAGCCGACCGAACAGAAACCGGTCGAACAGAAAGCGGCCGAAACGAAACCGATCGAAAAGAAAGCGACCGAACCTAAACCCGCCGCCGAATCCAAACCAAAGTATACCCCCGAAGCGAAAGCGGAAAATATAACGCTGGGCAAAGAAAATGTCCCCAAGTTTCCCAATCTGGAAAAATTGGAATCGGTAAGTAAAGGCTACGAGCCGTATGTCGATTTGTTCAAGCAATACGGCGTACCCGCGACGGAAGCTTTATCGATGTACAATATCCCGAAATCACCCGATAAAACGTCGAAAGCGGGCGACATCAGTCCGTTTTACAGCAACATTCCGGCGACGGGCGGAGAAATGAAAGATTTCGGCTACGGTCAGATCCATGGCAACATCCCGATGACAGGCGCGGGAACGACGGGATTCGGCTATGGTCCGGAGTATGGCAACGTTCCGGGAACGACAGGATTCGGCTACGGTCCGGAGTATGGCAACGTTCCGGGAACGACAGGATTCGGCTACGGCCCGGTGCACGGCAACATCCCGGGGACGACGGGATTTGATTATGGTCCGGTGCATGGCAACGTTCCGGGAATGACGGGCCACGGCTACGGCCCGCTGTCCGAGAACATTCAGGCGAAAGGTGAAGCGAAGGACTACGGTTACGGTCCGCTGTCCGGCCACATGCCGGCGAAGGGCGAAGGGAAGGACTACGGCTACGGTCCGCTGTCCGGCCACATGCCGGCGAAGGGCGAAGCGAAGGACTACGGCTACGGTCCGCTGTCCGGCCACATGCCGGCGAAGGGCGACGAAAATGTGGCCCCGGAATTCGCTAAAGGGGAAAGCTGGCCCTATACGCAGGGCGTAATGCCGTCCGCGGTCAACGATCCGTACTTCCCGTATTGGGGAGCCGCACCGTGGGGCGCAGCGCCGAACATCATGCCTTACGCTTATGGGCATGAAGGCGATTATTCTCCGTATTCGTACGGCAGCGATACGCCCGGGAATGCCCCCGCCTATCTGCATGGCGCCAACCCGGCGTACGGTTATAACGCGGCAGCCTACGGCTGGCATCAGCCCGTCTATGGCAGCTACTGGCCGCATACCGCCGGCGTGCACGGCGGCGGAAAAGAAAAGCCTTGCAAATGCGGTTCCAAAGACAAGCGGGAAGAAAGCGATAGCGAAACGCGAAGCTCGAATGACGAGATCGGGTTTTCGGCGAACGCGGTGACCTTGCCGAAGAAGACGGCCGCGCCGCGCAAATCGGCCAGAAAGACCGTCCGCGTCTCTTCGCAGCCGTCCCCGCCGGTGCGGCGCCGCAGCACGCCGTGGATTAATCGTTGACCCGAATTCGAGTCGGTTGCGGGAAGGTCCCCGTCTCATTCGCCTAGCGGGAGAAGGGGGCTTTCTTTTTCGTTTCCTGATCATGCATATTCCGCCATATTCGAGAGACAATATACCAAAAGCGGAGTTAAGGGGGTTCCCAACCTATGCAATTCAGCCTCTGGAAACAAATCAAAAAGCGGCTTCGCAGAGCTAAGCGGCCGATTTTGTCCCTGGGCTGCTGGGCGGCTCTCGCTGCCGCAATATGGAACGTGCCCGCTGTTGCCGACGGGGCGCCGCAGCATCCGGCAGGCCGGGATGCGAGCGGAACGGCCGCCGTCATCGAGTCGATTGCCGACAGTAACGTGCCGCACGAAGTTTACGTGCGGCGCATTTACATTTGCGGCGAGGAGACGGAGCGGCTCGGAACGATGACGTCCCGGAAGGTGATCGGTCTTCTGCGCAGCCATCCCGAATGGTCGGCCGAGATCGATCAAGACGGGGCGGTACGGATAGTCGAACGGATTGAAGATTTGGCCGATACATGCAGGGGCCAAGTTTATATCGGCCTGGACAAGCAGGGCAACGTGGCGCTGTTCGCAGGTCCCCCCAAGCGGGAGAAGGTGATCCGGACGTTTTTCCAGATCGATATTCAGTATATGGAGAGCAGTCTGCCGAAAGACAGGGTGGACCGGCTGATCGAAGGAATCCGGATCAACGATATCGACGAATACAACAGCGTACTGTCCACTTACAGCGACTATGCGCTGGAGCATAGCGAGAAGGTTATGAAGCCGGCCGATTGATGCGTTGCCGGATAAGCCGGCGAAGCCGGGGCACACAGGGCTGATTCCAAGCAGAAGGACACTGCTTCGGGAACAGCCCTGTTTTTTATGAAAAGGGGGATCTCAAACGCTTGTTCTCATGGCCGTTATCTTTTGTTATACTAAGAGGGCAGAGTTTCAACGCGCTGCAGATCGTGAGGGGAGAACGGGTTTGCGGGTTATGGGAATTGATCCCGGCATTGCGATTGCCGGATTCGGATTTATTGACAAGAGCGGGCACAAGCTCGTGCCGGTACAGTACGGTTCGATCGAGACGGAAGCGGGCACGCCGCAGGAGAAGCGGCTGCTGCAGATATACGAATCGGCGGGAACGCTGATGGATCGGTACAAGCCGGACGCCGTGGCGGTTGAGAAACTGTTTTTTAACCGCAACGTGACGACGGCTTTTGCCGTTGGTCAAGCGCGCGGCGTCATCATCCTCGCAGCTGCGGAGCGGGGAGTGCCGGTCGCCGAATATACGCCGCTGCAGGTGAAACAGGCGGTTGTCGGCTACGGCAAAGCCGAAAAGCGGCAAGTGCAGGAGATGGTGCGCATGTTTCTGAAGCTGGCTGCGGTGCCGAAGCCGGACGATGTGGCCGACGCGCTGGCAGTGGCAATCTGCCACGCCCATACTGCCGTCATGGCGCACAAAATAAACGAGGTGCTGCGCCGATGATCGATTATGTGAAAGGACGCGTCGTTCATCTGGATGCGGAATATATCGTCGTCGACGTCAGAGACGTCGGCTATCGGATTTTTACGCCGAACCCGTACAGCTTCGCGCGTTCGGAAGAGCCGGTCGTCGTCTACACCCATCATTATGTGCGCGAGGACGCAGAGCTTCTGTTCGGGTTCGCGACGCGGGAGGAACAGAAGCTGTTTCGGACGCTACTCGACGTCTCCGGCATCGGGCCGCGCGTGGCGCTCGGCATTTTGGCCGGCGGGAGGCCCGATGCGATCGCGGCCGCCATCCGCCAGGAGAATGTCGCTTTTCTGACGAAGCTGCCGGGCATCGGCAAGAAGACGGCGCAGCGGATGATTCTGGATCTGAAGGACAAGCTCGGCGCCGAAGGCGCGGATCTGCATTCGGCGGCCGGACTGGAGGCTCCGGAAGCCGAACCGGCCGATGCTGCTGCCGGCACGGCATGGCGCGAAGCGCGTGAAGGGCTGCTTGCGCTCGGCTATACGGCGGCGGAGCTGGACCGGGCGTGGCATCGGCTGCGCGACAGCGTAACGGCCGACGAGCCGGTCGATTCGCTTATGAAGCGGGCGCTGCAGCAGCTGTTCAAGGGTTGACGGAAGGAGGACGATACATATGGAAGAGCGAATAGTTTCCGCCAATCTGATGATGGACGACCATGCTGTCGAATTGAGCTTGCGTCCCCGCTATCTGGATGAATACATCGGGCAGACGAACGCGAAGGAAAATTTGAAGGTTTATATCGAAGCTGCCAAAATGCGCAAGGAAGCGCTCGACCATGTGCTGCTGTACGGGCCGCCGGGTCTCGGCAAGACGACGCTCTCGAACATTATCGCCAACGAGCTCGGCGTGCAGCTGCGGACGACGTCGGGCCCGGCAATCGAGCGGCCGGGCGATCTGGCCGCGCTGCTGACGAATTTGCAGGAGGGCGATGTCCTCTTTATCGACGAAATCCATCGGCTCCACCGTTCGGTGGAGGAAGTGCTGTATCCGGCAATGGAAGATTTCGCCCTCGATATTATGATCGGCAAAGGACCGAGCGCCCGCTCCGTCCGGCTCGATCTGCCGCCGTTCACCCTTGTCGGCGCCACTACTCGCGCCGGCTTGCTGTCGGCGCCGTTGCGCGACCGGTTCGGCGTTGTCAGCCGGCTGGAATATTATACGGTGGACGAGCTGGCCTTTATCGTTACCCGGGCGGCGGAAATTTTGGGCGTCACCGTCGTTGGGGAAGCCGCGAACGAAATTGCCATGCGTTCCCGCGGCACGCCGCGGATCGCCAACCGGTTGCTGAAACGGGTGCGCGACTTCGCGCAGGTGCGGGGCGATGGCATCATCACATATGAGATCGCCCGTTCGGCGATGGAGCTGCTGCAGGTCGATCCGCTCGGCCTCGACAGCATCGACCATAAAATGCTGCGGTCGATGGTTACGGCTTTCCGCGGTGGTCCGGTCGGGCTCGATACGATTGCCGCCACGATCGGGGAGGAAAGCCAGACGATCGAGGACGTGTACGAGCCATATTTGATGCAGATCGGCTTTCTGCAGCGGACGCCGCGCGGACGGGTCGTGACGCCGCTCGCATACCGGCACCTCGGAATCCCGCTGCCGGACGGCGGCGACGAGAAGCGGGAAGCGCCGCAATAGAAGCGGCATGCGAGCAACGGCTTCGCCCCGGCGCTGTCCGGAACGAATTTGGCCGCGCTCTTGAACGGCGCGACGCTGTTTCTGGGCTTCGCCCCGGCGCTGTCCGGAACGAATCCGTAAATGGAGTAGGGAGCGAGGGGAGTTTTTCATATGGTTGGGATAACGTCTTGGAAACGTCTCGCCGCCGTCTGCCTGGCGCTGCTGCTGGCCGTGTCGGTCGGGGCGGTACGCCCGTCTCAAGGGGCGGCGCCGGGTCTGGATACGATCCGGGTCGCCATCTTTTTGAACTTGCCGAACAAATATACCCAGAATACGTCCTGGGCTACGTTTTCGTCCGCGGGAGGGCTGAGCGTCGGATTTCGCGAGCCCGCAGGCGCGAAGACATGGGACGCCATTCCGACAGGAGAGCAAATCCGGTTCTCGCTGGACGACTATAAGGTGAAGCTTGCGGAGACGGCCGATTTCAACGCCGCAAAGGCGCTGCTCAAGCAGGTGCAGGATGCCAAAGGGGCCGGCAAGCTGATCTCGCTCTCCAAGAATGGAAAAACCGTCTATCAGGTGATCGAGGGCGGGTACGCGAACGCCGCCGAAGGAAAGAAGGCGGTCGACCGCTGGAACGGCGCGGGGCTGAAGCTGCAGTCCGGCGCCGTCAAGCCGGTGCTGCAAGGACCTTTTCACCTGGAGACGGGGGGCTTCGCCAGCGAAGCGGAAGCCCGCCAGGCGGCCGATGCGTTCGGCGCTTCCGGCGTCGATGCGTTCGTCGCGCTGCGCGGCGCCGGTGCGTATACCGTCATGCTCGGGGCCGCTGCCGATGCCGCCGGATTGAACGCCGTCAAGTCGGCTGTCGCCGGCGCGGGCGGGGAAGCGCTCCGCCAGGCTGACGCATCGGCTCCGTATTTGCTGGTGCAGAACGATCATACCGTCTCCGGGCAAGCGAATGCGGCGATACGCCATTACGCCGTGCCGCTGACGGGGACGAAAGCGTGGATTGCGCCGTCCGGCGCGGAGCCGATCAAGCTGACCGAACGCTACGGGCGTACGTACAGGGGAGCGTTCGAAGCAAGCGGTTTTAACGGCAAACTGGCGGTTGTCAACGAGTTGCCGTTCGAACAATATTTGTATTCGGTCGTCGGCGCCGAAATGCCGGCGTCCTGGCCGGCGGAAGCGCTCAAGGCGCAAGCCGTAGCCGCCCGCAGCTATGCGTTGTATCAGGGCGTCGGCTTCCAGATCGCCCATGTGGTCGATACGGTGGCCAGCCAGGCTTACGGCGGCACCGGCGCCGAGAAGGCGGCGACGATCGCCGCCGTCAACGCGACCGCGGGCGAGGTGTTGATGCACGGAGGTAAAGTGATCGAGGCGCTGTTCTCTTCCAGCGCCGGCGGAGCCACAGCGGACGGAACGGAAGTGTGGGGGAACGCCGTACCTTATTTGAAGAGCGTATCGAGTCCGGACGAAGTGTCTGAGAAAGGGCTGCTCCGCTGGTACCGGATCGTCATGCCGAACGGCGAGACCGGCTATGTCCGGGAAGATTTTCTCCGTGATACCGGCCTGACCAACGCGGCGGGAGCGCCGATTCTGGAAGCGACCGGGGACGGCGTCAACGTCCGGCCGATTCCGCTCGTCCAGGATAGCGTCGCGCCAGTCGGCACGCTGAACAGAGGGACGCGCGTCGTATCGCTCGGCTCGACGTTCCAATCCAATCCGATGTCGTGGGTGCGCGGGCCGTTTACGTCAGAGCAATTGCTCGCGACGCTCAAAGGGAAAACGGCGACCGCCGTCACCGGGCCGATCCGTACGCTGGAGGTGACCGGGAGAGGGCCTTCCGGCCGCGTAACCGAAATGACCGCGAACGGACAGAAGCTTGACGTTCGTTACCCGGACATATTCCGTTCGGCTCTCGGTTCGCTGCCGAGCACCCGGTTCACCGTCGACGAGACGGCCCGGCTGTCGATCGAGTCGGGCGCCGGCGCGAGAAGGGAACTGCCGGCCGACAGCAATCCCCTCTATGTGCTCGGGGCATCGGGGAGCGTCCGGCAAGCGCCCGACCCGGGCGTGTTCGTTCTTGACGGGAACGGCAAGCTGCGCGCGACGACGAAGGAGCCGGGCTTTCGGTTCGTCGGCACGGGCAACGGACACGGGCTCGGCCTGTCCCAGTACGGCGCGCTCGGCCTGGCCCGGCAAGGGTATGATTACCAGCGAATATTGAAATACTACTACCCGGAAACTACGATTGCGAAAGGTTGACCATAATAAAAATATGAAAGCGGAATGGTTCGATTTCGAGCTGCCGGAGCGGCTCATTGCCCAGACGCCGCTGCCGGAGCGCACCGCTTCCAGGCTGCTGACGCTCGAGAAGGCAACCGGCCGGATCGCCCACCATACGTTTCGTGACTTGGCGGCATACGTACGGGAAGGCGATACGTTTGTGTTTAACGATACGCGCGTCATGCCGGCGAGGCTGATCGGCGTCAAGGCAGATACCGGCGCGAAGGTGGAACTGCTGCTGCTCAAGCAGCTGGAGGGCGACCGGTGGGAGACGTTGGCCAAGCCGGCGAAGCGTTTGAAGCGGGGGACGGAGATTGCGTTTGGCGATCAAGCCGGTACTCCGCTGCTGCGCGCCGTCGTGGAAGAAGAAGGAGAAATGGGAAGCCGGATCGTACGCTTCAGGTACGAGGGCATTTTCCACGAACTTCTCGATCGGCTCGGCGAGATGCCGCTGCCGCCGTACATCAAGACAAGACTGGAAGACCGCGAGCGGTACCAGACCGTATATGCCCGTCATACCGGGTCGGCCGCGGCGCCGACGGCAGGACTTCATTTTACCGAGTCGTTTATGCGGGAGCTGCAGGACAAGGGCGTTCAAATCGCTTACGTAACGCTGCATGTCGGACTCGGAACGTTCCGGCCGATATCGGCGGAAAATGTGGAAGACCACGAGATGCATGCGGAATATTATCGTCTCGATGAAGCGAACGCGCGCATGATCCGCGAGGCGAAGCAAGCGGGGCGGCGCATTGTCGCGATCGGCACGACGTCCGCCAGGACGCTGGAGACGCTTGGCGGCCGGTATCCCGACGGCAACATCGAGGCGTGCAGCGGCTGGACGGACATTTTCATCTATCCCGGCTACAAATTTCGGATGGTCGACGCGCTGCTGACGAATTTTCATCTGCCGCAATCGACACTCGTGATGCTGGTCAGCGCGCTGGCGGGACGGGATGCGGTGATGAGAGCGTACGCGGAAGCGATTGAACGGGAGTACCGCTTCTTCAGCTTCGGCGATGCGATGTTTATCTATTAATACGGAAATACGGAACGGAAGAGGGAAAAAGTGGCCATTAAATATGAACTGATCAAAACTTGCAAGCAGTCGGGCGCCCGCCTCGGCCGGATTTATACGCCGCACGGCGTCATCGAGACACCGACGTTCATGCCTGTCGGCACCCAGGCAACCGTAAAGACGATGAGCCCGGAAGAACTGAAGGCGATGGATGCCCGCATCATCTTGAGCAACACGTATCATCTGTTCATCCGGCCGGGCCACGACCTGATTCGCCGGGCGGGCGGACTGCACCGGTTTATGAACTGGGACCGGCCGATCTTGACCGACAGCGGCGGTTTTCAGGTGTTCAGCCTGAGCAATATGCGGAAAATCACCGAAGAAGGCGTGGAGTTCCGATCGCATCTGAACGGGGACAAGCTGTTTATTTCACCCGAGAAAGCGATGGAAATTCAGAACGCGCTCGGCTCCGACATCATGATGGCGTTCGACGAATGCCCGCCGTATCCGGCAACGTACGATTATGTCAAGCAATCGCTCGAACGGACGACCCGATGGGCGGAACGGTGCCTGAAATCGCATGCCCGCAAAGACGAGCAGGCGCTGTTTGCCATCGTTCAGGGCGGCATGTACGAAGATTTGCGCAAACAAAGCGCGGCCGAGTTGACTTCCATGGATTTCCCGGGGTATGCTATTGGTGGACTAAGCGTCGGCGAACCAAAACATACCATGTTTGAGGTGCTCGACTACACGACGCCTCTCCTGCCGGCGGACAAGCCGCGCTATCTGATGGGAGTAGGATCGCCGGATGCGCTGATCGAAGGCTCGATCCGCGGAATCGACATGTTCGATTGCGTCCTGCCGACGCGGATTGCCCGCAACGGCACCCTGATGACCAGCGAAGGCAGACTCGTCGTCCGCAATGCGAAATATGCGGAGGATTTCGGTCCGCTGGATCCCGCCTGCACGTGCTACACTTGCGCCAACTATTCGCGAGCGTATATCCGTCATCTGATCAAAGCCGATGAAACGTTCGGCATCCGGCTGACGACTTACCATAACCTGCACTTTTTGCTGCGGCTTATGGAAGATGTGCGCCAGGCGATTCGGGACGACCGGCTGCTGGACTTCCGGGACGAATTTTTCGCCCGGTACGGACTGTTCGACAATGAGAAAGGGTTTTGAAAGGGGGGGTACCATGTTTATAGCGGCAGATGCAGGCGCCGGCTCAGGCGGATTTCTCGGCCTTATTCTTCCGTTTGTGCTGATGTTCGCCGTATTTTATTTCCTGTTGATTCGTCCGCAGCAGAAGAAGCAGAAGCAGCGCAATTTGATGCTGAGCCAGCTGAAGAAGGGCGACAAAATTACGACGATCGGAGGCATGCATGGAACGATAGTCGAGCTGACCGACGATACGGTCGTGCTGCGCGTCAACGACGCAACGAAAATTACGTTCGAGCGGAGCGCTGTCAATTCCGTTATTTCGAGTGCGGCAGCTTCCTCGGATTCGTAACGGAAAGGCAAACGAAACGTAAAAAACCGGCCGGGCCGTAAGCCTAGCCGGTTTTTTGCCGTTCGCCTAAAAGATATTTGGAGAACCGAAGCCCCCGGTAGCCAAGCCGCCCGAACCCTCGCGCCCCGCCCGGCAGGCCCGCCGTTAACACAGCGCCGGACAGCATCGTCAGGCGCTGGAGATGGGCAGCTTTCCGCCCTTTAGCGCCGTTTGTTCGTCAGCTCGCGCATCGATCCCGGCACGGGAAAGGTGCGGCCTGCAGGCAGGTCGTACCGGCTGAAATAGAGCCCGAGCGCTGCGGAAAAGATGCCGAGTACCGTCCCTCCCAGCATATCGGTCATCCAGTGAATCCCCAGATAGAAAATGCTCGTAATAATGACGGCTGCGCTTATTCCGACGAGCCAGGCCCAGCGCCGAATCTTCGAGCGGAACGCAAGGATCGAAAGCGTGACCGAGATCGAAGTGTGGAGACTCGGAAAGCAATTGTCCAGCCCGGACAAATGGCGGTATTCCGACTCGAAGGCGGGAAACGTCTCAAGCATCGGAAACGATACGTTCGAGTGGTAAAACCACGCTTCGTTAACCGGAAAATAAAGAAAAAACGGGATCGCGATGACGTAATTGATCATGATCGCATAGCAGGTCGCCCTGTACAGCCGTTTCGTCGGATCGAGATAGACGTACATGACGAGCGATGCGATAAGCAGCGACTGAAAAACGACAATATACATAAAGGACATGACGGGCGTCAGCCAATCGCGCACGAGCAGCTGCTGGATATTCGCGACCAGATCCCCTTCGATCGCATAAAACAGCGGCGTGAAATCGGCGCCGTACTGCATTTCCCCTTCGAACGACAACTCCAGCTTGTTGAGCAGCAAAATGCCGAGCAGAGCGGCAAACAGGAGCAGATGGCTGCGCGAAACGGCCAGCTCCCGCACGAACCGTCCGCCGACCCGCAACGGATTGGCGCCGGTTCCGTAAGCAAGCAAAATGATAACGGTCAGCGTCGTATACCATATGACGTCGTTCATGGAATGAAATAGCACCATGGTATTGTATCCCCCTATATCGTCTCCGGTTCCGCATATAACGTCTAGTATAGCATAATGTCGGGCGGAGGGGATAGGTTCGGCCGGCAGCTGTGCCGCCAAGTACGGTGCCGTTACTTGTGCAGATTGACGCCGACCATGCCGCCGAACGCGCCGGACAGAATGGTGACGCCGACAAGCAGCGCGCTGCGTGCGGACAGACCGCCGTCGGCCGCCAGAAAACCGATAAGCAGAATGATGCTCGCATAGAAAAAGCCGAGAATGCTGCCGTAATACCAGCCTTTATGCCCGGAACTCTTGCCTGCGGCAAATCCGCCGGCCAGTGCCGCAACCCCGTGGGCAATCATCGCGGAGACCGGAAGATCGCTTTCCTGCAGCCCGCCGTATCGCAGCAGCAACGACAACAGCAAGGCGCCCGCCGCCAGCCATAGCGCGGCGGTTACGACACCGGCCAGAAACGGGGAACCGAGCGGAGCTTTGGTAACATGCTTCGAACTCATTGAACCTTCCTCCTTTTGAAAAATGGATGGCGATCTGTTCATTCGGCCATGCCATCGGACGTTATTACAACCATATGGTCAAGCCGGACAAAATAGTACGGCCGAAGCCCGACTCGTCCTGCCATAAATTCGTAAGGCTGTCGCCGTATGCCGCCATCGGCGCGGGGTGACACTAGGAGTTGCAAGACTGCTGCCGCAGTCGGATCGCGTACGATGATAAATCGGGAGGCCGTTGACGATGGAATATTTGCTGTTATTGTTCCGGACGCTTGTCATTTACTTCGTCGTGTTTTTAACGGTTCGGCTGATGGGCAAACGGGAGATTGGAAAACTGTCGGTATTCGACCTGATTATTTCGTTCATGATTGCCGAAATCGCGGTCATCGTCATCGAAGATGTCAAACGCCCTATTTGGGACGGGGTGCTGCCGATGGCGCTGCTGGTGGCGATCCAGATCGCAACGGCTTTTCTGGCCTTGAAGAGCCGGACCGTTCGCCGGCTGCTGGACGGCAAGCCGTCCGTCATTATTGCGAAGGGACAATTGAACCGCGAAGCGATGCGCAAAGAACGATACAACATCGACGATCTGACATCGCAGCTGCGGGAAAATCAGTTGTCGTCGCCGGACGATGTCGAATTCGCCATATTGGAGACGAACGGCAAACTGTCCATCGTGAAAAAAAACGAGAATGAAAATGCGCAACAAGACGCATCGGATCCGCATCGTCAAGAACCGGACGGCAGCGGGCAGGCGGCTCAGCCGATGGCGCCGTCCGACATGTTCCGCTTCGAGTCGTTGCCGGTCAGCCTGATCATGGATGGTCAGGTGCAGGACGAACATCTGCAGCAGCTTGGCAAAAGCCGCTTCTGGCTCAAAAACGAACTGCGCCGTAACGGCGTTTCCAATTTCCGGGACGTCTTCTTCTGCTCGATCGACCACGAAGGGAAGCTATACATCAACACGTACCGCAAGCACAATCCGAACCGCTAGGGCCGAAACCAGCGTCCGATGAACGGGACTCTCGCGGCATCGTGCCGGTCGATAATGCCCATGGCGACCATCAGCACCAGGTAGATGGCGGCACCGGCCGCGCAGGCGCCGGCCAAATTCAGCCATTCCGCCGGCAGGAGCTGCCGGTTCATCAGCCACTGCGTCGCCGCGCCCATAATGGTCATGGCGGCTCCGACTTTAAGGAAATCCGTTCCTTTCATCCGGAATCCGATATAACGAAGCACGCTGACGGCATGAAGCAGTGTGACGAGTATAATATTGACGCTGATGGCGATAAGCGCTCCGTATATGCCGAAATCGGGATTGGACGCGAGCTGGATAATAAGCGTCAGCTTGATGGCCGCTCCGATGAAGGTGTTCGTCAAGGCGGTGCCCGCTTTGTTCAGCGCCTGAAGGGAAGCCTGAAGCGGAGCCTGCAAATAAATGAACAGGCCGACCAGCGCGATCAGGCGAAGCATCGGAGCAATTTCCGCATGATTGTACAGCAGCCGGCATATCGGTTCGGCGAACAGCCACATGACGATGACGAACGGCGCCCCCGTTACGAGCGCCAGCCGCATAGACTGATGCAACCGCTTGTGAATCGTCGCACGATCGCCGCGCGCAGCCGCTTCCGAAAGCGACGGCACCAGCGAAACGGCGAGCGAATAGGTCAGTGCGGTCGGAAGCAGGACGAGCGGCATGATCATTCCTTTCAGCGCGCCGTACTGGGCGGTTGCGACGCTGGTGACGATGCCGGCCGCCGCCAGGGAGCGGGTGATGAAGATCGATTCCAGCAATCCCGACAGAGAGCCGACCATCTGGCTTGCGGTGACCGGTGCGGACAATCCGAGCAACCGCTTCAGCGCCGGTTCCCGTTCCGCCGCGGTCGTGCCGGAGCCGGCGGCCGGTGCCGGACGGGGGCGTCCGCGGTAAAATTTCCAGAGCAGGACGGACAAGCCGCCGATTTCGCCGGCGACGACGCCGATCATGGCGCCGGCCGCTCCCCACTCCACGCCGTACGGCAGCAGCACGGCGGCGAGAGACAAGCTGGCGATAATGCGGATGACCGTTTCCACGACTTGCGATACCGCTGTCGGCACCATGTTTTGCTTGCCCTGAAAGTAACCGCGGTATACCGACGAAATACCGATAATCAAAAGCAGCGGCGTCATACATAGAAACGTCCGGTACACCCGGCTGTCGGGCAGGACATGTGTCGTCACCCACGGCGCAAGCAGCAGCAGCGCCGCTGTAAACAGGAGAGAAAGCGTTACGACGAGCGCCATCGCGGTGCGGAAAATATGTTTGGCCCGCTCCGTATCGCCGGACGATTCGGCTTCGGCCACCCATTTGGCGATCGCGAGCGGGATTCCTCCTACAATCAGAGTCAGCATGACGGACAAGAATGGATAGCTGAGCTGGTACAAGCCGACTCCTTCCGCGCCGATAATGCGAGGCAGAGCGATTCGCGGCACGAAGCCGAGAATCCGGTTGATGACCCCGGCGGCGAGGAGAATCATGGCTCCTTTGATAAACGTTTGCTTCGTCACATTTGCTCCCTCTTCTCGTCACGGTTTTTGAACGGGCCGGTGTCCGGGGCACGCGAGACAGGCCCGTATAACATTTTTATGCAAGGCCCGTCCGTTTCCATGTCAGCCATTTTCAGCCTTATGCAGGAATTCGGATCGGCGGCAGCGAACTGTTAAGCGAAACTGGCGGGGAGATTCGCCGCTACACATGAAAAAATCCAGGGTCCTAGTGAACATGGCCTGTCGGACGACAAAGCCGGACTTGGAGGGGGAAACGGATGATGGAGGAACTGGAATGGGACGATTCGATCAGGGCGCTGTGCGAGAGCAAGGCGGAAGAGTTTCGGTTGATCGGCTACGAGCATGTCAGCGCGGATGAAATCTGGGAATGCGTGAGCGCCAATTACGCCAAGAGCGGCATGCCGGCGCTTCACCGGGTCGTCAACGATATTTTGTCGCTCAAGGCGACGCAATTTATGAACTACTTGACGTTGAACGCCTTGCGAAGAACCCGTTTCTGAGGAAAGGGGTTCTTTTTTTGACTGCCATTTTATCCATCGCTATAATAGGACTATTGAGAACTGAAGGAGGAGCATGGACGTTATGAGCGGGAAGAGAATTATCGCCTTCCTCGGGGTCGTCGTCGTCTTGTTTGGCGCGATCGTATGGACAAGCCCCGATTTTGTCCGGGGAGTCCGGCTCGGGCTGGACCTGAAGGGCGGCTTCGAAATTTTGTACGAGGCTTCGCCGATCGAAGGCGGCCAGCAGGTGACGCCCGAATCGCTGCGCGAGACGGCGAAAAGCCTGGAATCGCGCGTCGATGCCCTGGGCATTGCCGAGCCGGAAATTACGACGGAGGGCAGCAACCGGATTCGGGTGAAGCTGGCGGGCGTTACGAATGAAGAGGAAGTCCGGGAAATCATCAAAAAACCGGTCAATTTGACGTTTCGCGCGCCCGACGGAACGATCGAGCTTAAAGGCAGCGATTTTGTGGAAAACGGGGCGAGAGTCGAATACGATCAGGTCGGCAATCCGCTTGTGACGATCAAGCTGAAGGATGCGAAGAAGTTTGAGGATGTGACGACTCGCCTGACCGGGCAGACGCTGTCCATCTATCTGGACGACGAACTGCTGTCCAGCCCGGTCGTTAACTACCCGATCACCGGCGGCAGCGCCCAGATCAGCGGCGACTATACGCTGGAGGAAGCGCGGAAGCTGCGGGATACGATCAACCTCGGCGCGCTTCCGCTGAAGCTGACGGAGAAATATACGCAGAGCGTCGGCGCGACGCTCGGCCAGCAGTCGCTGGAGAAAACGGTGCAGGCCGGCATCATCGGCACGTTGATTATTCTGGTGTTTCTCGTCATTCTGTACCGGCTGCCCGGCGTCGTCGCCTGCATTTCGCTGATCACGTATACGTGGCTGCTCATTATCGTATACAATCTGATGAACGCCACGTTAACGCTTCCCGGCATCGCCGCGTTCGTGCTCGGCATCGGGATGGCGGTCGACGCCAACATTATTACCGCGGAGCGGATCAAGGAAGAGATCCGCAGCGGCAAAAGTTTGCTGTCTTCGCTGAAAGCCGGATCGAAGAGCTCGTTCCGCACCATTATGGACGCCAACGTTACGAGCATCATTTCCAGCCTGGTGCTCTATTATATCGGCAACGGGGCGATCCGCGGCTTCGCGCTGACGATGATTTTGAGCATCCTGCTCAGCGTATTGACGAACGTCTTTTTCTCCCGCTTCCTGATTCATTTGCTTGTCAAAAGCAATGTATTCACCAAGCCGTTCTATTACGGCGTGAAGGAGGCGGAAATCCGTGAACTATAATACGAAATACCAGACGAAAATCCGGTTTGACTTTGTTCGCAACCGGAACAAGTTTTTTGCCTTCTCGATCGCGCTGACGATAGCGGGCATCCTGTCGCTTCTTATTTTTAATTTGAATTACGGCGTCGACTTCAAGGCCGGCACGAATATGGATATATCGCTCAGCGGCTCGTCGATTACGCAAGATGAAGCGAAGCAGCTGCTGGCGGAAGCCGGCTACGAGGACGTTACACCGACCGTCGGGGGCAATCGCGGCGAGCGGGTGACGGTCCGGTTCGAAACGGTGCTGGAACAGTCGGAAACGAATCATATTATGAAGCTGTTCAAGGACAAATACGGAGAAGACGTCTCGTCGGAAATTAACATCGTCTCTCCGGATATGGCCCGGGAGCTCGGCATCAAAACGATATTTGCGATCATTATCGCCTCTGTGGCGATCATGCTGTATGTCATGCTCCGCTTTGAATGGCGGATGGCGCTCGCGATGAACATTGCGATATTGTACGATGCGTTCGTCGTGGTCGCGATCTTCTCCATCTTCCGGCTGCAGGTCGACTTGCCGTTTATCGCCGCCGTTCTGACGACGATCGGTTACTCGATCAACGACAAGATCGTCATATTCGACCGGATTCGGGAAAATATGCGGTTCAATAAAGTGAAAAATTTCGATCAGCTCGCCGAACTGGTCAACGCGAGCGTATGGCAGACGATGGCGCGAAACATCTACACCGTTCTGACGGTCGTCATTGTCGCCGTCTGTCTGTTCCTGTTCGGCAGCGAATCGATCAGGCTGTTCTCGCTGGCGAAAATTATCGGTCTGCTGAGCGGGGCTTATTCGACGATTTGCATAGCCAGTCAGCTCTGGCTTGTCATGAAGAACAAGCAGAAGCCGAACAAGCAGGCGGTCAAGGCGCAGTCCGCGTCGTAGCCGTCTTGCTTGCCGGCGGATCGCAATGGCATTAGGAGGCGCATGTGCAAAATGAAGCAGCGATACGCTCGATCGGAAGCCGCTATCAGGTACGGCTTGTGGGGAAATACGGCGTTGGCGCTGTTCAAAGGAATTGTCGGCTGGCTGAGCGGGAGCACGGCGCTGCTGGCCGATGCATTCCGCTCGACCGCCGAAGCGGCGGAATCGTATGCGGATCTTCGATTAAGCCGCCGCGCGCGGGCGGGACGAGCAGGCCGCGGCGGAGATATGAAGGCGGAGACCGCCAAAAACGTCGTGCTGTCAGCGATCATGTTGCTTGCCGGGATGGAAATCGGCATCTCGTCGATTCGCGTTATAATAGCCGGAGATATGGAAGCGCCTCATTGGCCGGCTGCCGCTGCCGCGCTGTTCGGTCTGCTCGTCCGGCAGTGGGTATTGCCGCCGGGCGGAGCCGGGGACAGGAGAGCCGCCCTGTATGTGTCGGCTGCCGCCGCGGCCGGCGCCGGCGGCGCCTGGATCGGCAATCTGATGTCCGTACCGCAGTTGTCTTATCTCGATCCTGCCGCCGGGCTCATCATTTCCGCGCTCGTGCTGGCGGAAGGCTGCCGGCTCATTGTCGGCACAGCCCGGAGCGGGGCGTTCGCCGAGCGCGGAGCCGAACGCGCCGATGAGCTGATGCAGGTGATCCAGCGGGTTGAAGGCGTCATCACGGTGGAAATGGTGCGGGCCCGCGAACGCGGACATTACGTGGTGGTCGAAGTCGTCATCAGCGTCAATCCGCGCATCAGCGTGATGGAAGGAAGCGAGATCGCCAAGCGGGTCAGACTGCTGCTGCTCGACCGATTCATTCATGTGGCGGATGTGACGGTACATGTGGAGCCGTACGATCCCGGCTATCCTTACAGATCGAATCATGATCCCAATCAGGAGCATATGCCGACGCTGCTGCAGTAGCAGCAGCGTTATTCATGCTGCATAGGAAGGGTTTAATCCAATGATCAAACCGAAAACAAGGTGGGATGTCGGCCAGTGGACGCCCGTTCAGGATGAGCGGGCCGCGAAGCTCGCCGCCGCGCTGAAGCTGCCGCCGCTCGTCGCCAGACTGCTGGTGGCGCGAGGCGTGGACGAGCCGGAGGCGGCAAGGTTGTTTCTCGAGGCGGGGCCGGAGCATATGCACGACCCGTATCGGCTGAAGGGGATGGAAGAAGTGGTCGAGCGGATTCGCAGGACGACGGCGGATGGTGGGAAAATCCGCATTTACGGCGATTACGACGCCGACGGCGTATCGGCGACCTCGCTGCTGATCCGGCTGTTCCGGCGCCTCGGTTATGACTTCGATTATTACATACCGGACCGCTTGAAAGAAGGATACGGTCTGAACCGGCCGGCCATCGATCAGGCCGCGGCCGCCGGCGTTCGCCTGCTGCTGACGGTCGATACCGGGGTGAGCGCGGTCGATGAAGTGGCTTATGCGCGCGAGCTCGGCATGGAAGTCGTCGTCACGGACCATCACGAACCGCCGGAAGTGCTTCCGGAAGCGCATGCGCTCATTAATCCGAAGCAGCCGGGATGCCCGTATCCGTTCAAAGGACTGGCCGGCGCCGGCGTCGCCTTCAAGCTCGCCCATGCGCTGACGGGCGAGCCGCCGCTTGAACTCGCCGATGTCGCGGCGCTCGGCACGATCGCCGATCTGATGCCGCTCACCGGCGAAAACCGTATCCTCGTCCGCTGCGGCCTCGCCCAGATGCGGGGCGGCAGCGTTCCGGGCTTGCGGGCGCTGGCCGAGAAGGCGAATGTGAACCTGGCCGCCGTAACGGCCGCCGATGTCGCATTCGGCATGGCGCCGCGGGTTAATGCGAGCGGCCGGTTGTCCCATGCCGATCATGCCGTCACGCTGCTCACGACGGAGCGGTCCGAGGAAGCCGAAGAGAAAGCGGCGCTGCTCGACGGGCTCAATCGGGAAAGGCAGAAAATCGTCGACGCCATCGTTCGCGAAGCGGAGGAGATGTGGGAAGCGCGCTGCGACCGCGCGCGGCGCGAAGGAGAGACGGAGCCGCCGGTCATCGTTCTCGCCGGGGAAGGCTGGAACGTCGGCGTCATCGGCATTGTGGCGTCCAAGCTGCTGGAGAAGCACTACAAGCCGACGGTCATCCTCTCCGTCGATGGCGAGACCGGCTTATGCAAAGGCTCCGCCCGTTCCATCGACGGCTATGACCTTCATGCTGCGCTTACTTCATGCGCCGAGCTGTTCGAACATTTCGGCGGCCATCAGGCTGCGGCCGGCATGACTCTTCATCGCGACCGGCTGGCGGAGCTCGAACGCCGGCTTGGCGAGTGGGCGCTGCGGACGTTGACGGCTGAAGACTGGATTCCGAAAACGCGCGTCGATCTCGTATGCGCTTTGGAGGAAGCTTCGGTCGAGACGATCGAGCAGTTGGACAGGCTTCAGCCGTTCGGCGCGGACAATCCGTCTCCGCGCGTCCTGATCGCGAACGTCAATGTTGCGGACAGGAGAACGATGGGCAAGGACGACAAGCATCTGAAGCTGTCGCTCGCGGGCTGCGGCCGGCTGCTTGACGCGGTTGGTTTCGGTATGGGCGGGTATGCCGAACAGCTGGCCCAGGGCGCCTATGTCAGCGTAATCGGCGAACTTGCGATGAACGAATGGAACGGCAACCGCCGTCCGCAGCTGCTGATGAAAGATTTGCGGGTAGAGCAGGTGCAGCTGTTCGATCTGCGCGGGGAGCGCGAGCCGCTTGCCGCGCTGCGCGCCGTTCTGGAACGAACGGCCGCGCGGGAACGTTCGGCGGCCGTATTGGCGGCGACGCAGGCGTGGGCCGAGGCGGCGGCCGGCGCCGCGCAGCCGGAGCAAGGCGCGGAGAACGGGACGCTTTCGTTTTACACCTTCGAAAGCATGCCCGACGAGGGCATATGCTGCGAGGAGCTGGTGCTGCTGGGCGAGCCGGCCTCCGGCGAACGGCTGGCGGCAGTGCTGGAGCGATGCAACGGACTGGAAGCCGTGCACGCCATATACCGGCAGGAACGCGCTTCACCCGGGCGGACCCGGCGATTCCCCGGACGCGAGCAGTTTGCCAAAGTGTATCAGCTGCTCCGACGAGCGGAGCGGCTGCCCGAGCGAGGCTTGTCCGAGCGTCTTGCCGCGATGGCGGGATTGCCCGCCGACACCGTCAAAATGATGCTGGACGTTTTTGCCGAACTGGCATTTATCGAACGGCGCGAAGGAAGCATATATGTGAACCCGTCGCCGCAAAAACGGGAGCTCTCCGAGTCGGCCCGTTACCGGGCGGCGGTTCGCGAGGCGGAATCCGCCTCCATTCTGCATGCGCCGTACAAGGAGCTGTCCGGCTGGATCGCCGAACGTTCGGCGCGCCGTACCGGAACGTTAAATGGCGGAGCAACGATTTCAAGTCCTGAAAGGATGACCTGAACGATGGATTTCAAACAATTTATACGCGTCATTCCCGATTTTCCGAAGCCGGGCATCCGGTTTAAAGATATTACGACGCTGCTGAAGAACGGCGAAGCGTACCGGGCCGCCATCGAAGCGATGAAACAGGCGGTGGAGGACAAGCGGATCGATCTGGTGGCGGGGCCGGAAGCGCGCGGCTTCGTCGTCGGCGCGCCTCTCGCGCTGGCGCTCGGCGTCGGTTTCGTGCCGATTCGGAAAAGCGGCAAGCTTCCCGGCGAAACGGTCGAGGCGAGCTATGACCTCGAATACGGCAAAGATATGCTCGCGATGCATAAAGACGCGATCCGGCCCGGTCAGCGAGTGCTGATTGCCGACGACCTGCTGGCGACGGGAGGAACGATCTCCACGACGATCAAGCTCGTTCGTCAGCTCGGAGGCGAAGTCGTTGGCGCCGCTTTTCTGATCGAGCTCGGCTACCTGAACGGACGGGACAAGCTGACAGACATCGACGTGTTCTCGCTTGTAACCTATTAGCCGCTCGCTCCTACCGGCCATTCCGATCCCTGCCGCCCGGCTGCCATCCGCAGCCGGCGCAGGTTTTTTTTTGCCGAATTGCCGGGCGCCAATCCGGAACGGTTGACGCAGGAAGGCGCAAGAGGCATAATACATCTTAATAACATATCCATATAATCGGGGGTTTTATGACCACATGGAGAAGCTTCGCACCGGCTGGCGCACCCGGCAGCGAACCGCTTTTTCTATTGGCGACTCTTCTTGGAAAGGATCGTTTCATGGGCATAGAGCAATTGCTTGAAAAGGCAGCGACCTATCTGAAAGAACAGGATTTGACACGCATCAAGGAAGCTTATGATTTCGCCGAGAAGGCGCACGCGGGACAGGTGCGCAAATCGGGCGAGCCGTACATCCTTCATCCTGTCGCGGTTGCGGGCATTCTGGTTGACATGCAGATGGACGTGCTGTCGATCATTGCCGCTCTGCTGCACGATGTGGTGGAAGACACGACGGTCGACCTCAAGGACGTACGCGCCCGTTTCGGCGAATCATGCGCCATGCTTGTGGACGGATTGACCAAGCTGGAGAAGATTCGCTTTCGTTCCAAAGAGGAGCAGCAGAACGAAAATTACCGCAAAATGTTCGTCGCGATGGCGCAAGATTTGCGCGTAATATTGATCAAGCTGGCCGACCGGCTGCACAATATGCGGACCCTCAAATTCCAGTCCGAAGAGGCGCAGCGCCGCATCGCCTACGAGACGCTGGAAATCTACTGTCCGATCGCCCACCGGCTCGGGATATCGGCGATCAAATGGGAAATGGAAGATATCGCCCTCCGTTATTTGAATCCCCAGCAGTATTACCGGATCGCCAATCTGATGAAGAAGAAGAGGGCCGAGCGGGAGCAATATATCGCCAGTGTTATCGAACGGATCGGCGAGAAGCTGGCGGAGATGGGCATCAACGGCGACATTTCGGGCCGGCCGAAGCATATTTACAGCATCTACAAGAAGATGACCGAGAAAAACAAGCAGTTTAACGAAATATACGATCTGCTGGCGATTCGCATTATCGTCGACAACATTAAAGACTGCTATGCGACGCTCGGCATTATTCATACGTTATGGAAGCCGATGCCCGGCCGGTTCAAGGACTATATCGCGATGCCGAAGGCGAATATGTACCAGTCGCTGCACACGACGGTGATCGGACCGAACGGAGAGCCGACGGAAGTGCAGATCCGGACGTGGGACATGCACCGGACGAGCGAGTACGGCGTCGCGGCTCACTGGGCTTATAAAGAAGGGGCGTTCGTGCCCGGCGGCAGTTTCGAGGATAAAATGACCTGGTTCCGTGAAATTCTGGAGCTCCAGCACGAAGCGCGGGATGCGTCCGAATTTATGGAATCGCTCAAAATGGACTTTTTCTCCGACCGCGTATTCGTCTTTACGCCGAAAGGGGAAGTATTTGACCTGCCTGCGGGAGCGGTGCCGCTCGACTTCGCTTATCGCATTCATACCGAGGTCGGCAACCGCACGATCGGGGCCAAGGTGAACGGCCGCATCGTGCCGCTCGACCATAAGTTGAAAACCGGCGACATTGTCGAAATATTGACGTCGAAGCATTCGTACGGACCGAGCCAGGACTGGATCAAAATCGCGCAGTCGTCGCATGCCCGCAGCAAAATCAAGCAGTGGTTCAAGAAGGAAAAGCGGGAGGAGAACGTGGCGAAAGGCCGCGAGCTGCTGGAACGCGAGTTGAAGCGGCTCGGTCTGGAGCCGTCCGCCTGGATGACGGAAGACAAGCTGCAGGAAGTGGCGGCGAAGTTCACTTTCAACGACATCGAAGATATGATGTCGGCTATCGGCTTCGGCGGCATTACCGCCGCCCAGGTTTGCACCCGGCTGACGGAGAAGCTGCGCAAGGAAGCCGAGGAAGCGAGCCAGATCGAGCTGACGGGCGAAGTGAAGGAAGTGAAAGCGCCTGCCTCCTCCCGCAAAAACCGGCCGACCCACGGCGTAAAGGTGAAAGGCGTCGACAATTTGCTCGTCCGATTTTCCCGCTGCTGCAATCCGGTGCCCGGCGACGACATTATCGGATATATTACGCGCGGCCGGGGCGTTTCCATTCATCGTGCCAACTGCCCGAATCTTCCGCTCGGCGCGGAAGGGGAGGAAGCGGAACGGGTCATCGAAGTGGAATGGGAAGAATCGGTCGAAGCGAACTACAGCGTCGATATCGAAATTACCGGCCATGACCGGCGCGGACTGCTGAACGAGGTGCTGCAGGCCGTATCCGAGAGCAAAACGAACATTTCGGCGGTCACCGGCCGCTCCGTCAAAAACAAGATGGCGATGATTCATATGACGATTCTGATCCGCAACGTCGACCATCTGCAGGCGGTCGTCGAGAAGATCAAGCGGGTCAAGGACGTTTATTCCGTACAGCGGATTATGCAATAAAGGCAGGAATGGCGGTGTCGGCAGATGAGAGTGGTCGTGCAGCGCAGCGGCGCGGCATCGGTCGAAATTAACGGAGATATTGTGGGAAGCATTGAGAGCGGCCTGACGCTGCTTGTCGGGTTTACGCATGACGATACGGAGGAAGACGTCAGGTGGATGGCCGATAAAGTGGCGGGCCTGCGCGTTTTCGAGGATGCCGAAGGGAAAATGAATTTGTCCGTATCGGAAGTCGGCGGCAGCATTTTGTCGGTTTCCCAGTTTACGCTTTACGGCGACTGCCGCAAAGGGCGCAGGCCGAATTTTATGGCGGCGGCCAGACCCGAGCAGGCCGAACGGTTGTACGAGGCGTTCAACGAGCGGCTGCGCGGGCTGGGACTGGCCGTTGAAACCGGGCGGTTCGGGGCGATGATGAACGTCTCGCTCGTCAATAGCGGACCGGTCACGCTGCTCCTGGACAGCAAGGCATGACGGCCGTCGCCGGCCGCGGCGACGGTTAAAGCGCATCCGCAAGGATACACTAGAAGGTAAAAGGGCGTTCGCCGCGGCGAACGCCCGAAACCGGAGGTCACTTGCAGATGCGGCAATCGAAGAAGGAAACGAGAATCCGCAAAGCGGCCGGCCAGCTTCTTCACGCCGACCGGCGCGAAGCGTTCGCGCTTGCGGATACGGAAGACGATATGGAGGCTGCCGCCGAATGGGCGTCCCCGGGACCGGCCCACCGGCGGGAACAGCCTGACCATTCATGAGGGGAAATGAGAAATGCAAGTTCATATACAGGCGTCGGAAACGTCGTTCGAACGGTCGCTCAGCCATATCGTGGCGCTGTTTTTCGAAGATGCGAAGACGACGTTTTCGGCCGGGCCGGACGACGGCGCCGACCTTCTCGTACTGCTGTCTGCAGAGGAGCGGGAATCCGGCGCCGCCGCCGCGGCCGAGCTTACGGACCGGCGGGACGGAAGCCGGCTTTCTTCGCGCAATGAGCGTCCCGTACCGGCCGGCGCAAGCGAAGAATTTCGCCGCCGCCAGCTGAAGCAGGCGATGAGCCACGCGCTGCTTGACGTGCTGCAGCGCCATACCGGCATCATTCAGCCGTGGGGAATATTGACCGGCGTGCGGCCGACGAAGCTGCTGCACGAACGGGTGCGCAGAGGAGTGCCGATGGAGCAGGCCCGCCGCGAGCTGGCCGAGGATTACTTGATCAGCGAACGAAAAATCGGGCTGATGGAGCAGATCGTCGAACGCCAGCTGACGGCGTTGCCGGATCTGTACAATTTGCGCCGCGAGGTGAGCATTTATATCGGGGTGCCGTTCTGTCCGACGAAATGCGCCTACTGCACGTTTCCCGCCTATGACATCAACGGCCGCCAAGGGTCGGTCAACGGTTTTTTGGATGGCCTTCATTATGAAATGCGAGAAATCGGGCAGTGGCTCCGGCGCCACAATGTCGGCATCACGACGGTCTATTACGGCGGCGGTACGCCTACCAGCATCACGGCGGAAGAGATGGACGCGATGTACGCTGCGATGTACGAATATTTTCCGGGTATGGACCGCGTCCGCGAGGTGACGGTCGAAGCCGGAAGACCCGACACGATTACGCCGGAAAAGCTGGCCGTTCTGCAAAAATGGGGCATCGACCGAATCAGCATCAACCCGCAATCGTATATTCAGGAGACGCTCGATCTGATCGGACGGCATCATACGGTGCGCGAAACGATCGACAAATTCGAGATGGCCCGCCACGCCGGAATGGACAATATCAATATGGATCTGATTATCGGCCTCCCCGGCGAAGGGCTGCCCGAATTCGAGCATACGCTGGCCGAGACGGCCAAGCTGCTGCCGGAATCGCTCACGGTGCATACGCTGTCGTTCAAGCGGGCGTCGGAGATGACGCGGCACAGGGGTGAAGCAAAATACAAGGTGGCGGATCGCGAGGAAATCAACCGGATGATGGAACGGGCTGTCGAATGGACGAACGAGTTCGGTTATCTGCCTTACTATTTGTACCGCCAAAAAAATATACTCGGCAATCTGGAAAATGTCGGTTATGCGAAGCCGGGCGCCGAAAGCTTGTACAACATCCTCATCATTGAAGAGATGCAGACCATCGTCGGTCTCGGCTGCGGCGCGACCAGCAAGTTCGTCCATCCGGAAACGGGAGACATTACGCGGCTGGCCAACCCGAAGGAGCCGAAGGCGTATATCGATGCCTACCAGACATCGACGGAGGCGAAAATCAAGGCGCTTGAAACGTTGTTCGCGGGAAACTAGAAGGCTGTCGCACAGGAAACGTTTTATTTTCTGTAATCAAATTGTAACATGAATAACATGTTTCTTTAATATGGCTTGCCTATAATACGTTATGACCCCCTTTTTTAAATAATATTTTTAAACCTGCTGGCGATAGCAGGTTTTTTTCTGTTTTTGTGCACCCGGTCGCGTAAGGCGCATCAGCCTGTACGAGATTGACAACGCCTCGAAAGGGGTCTGATAGTCGAACTTAGTTTGCGCGAGCGAATAAGGCCCTGCAGGTACGCTATGGGCAGCGGGACCCGGGGACGGCACGAGCGAATAGGCCCCCCGCAGGTGTGCTATGGGCCGCGAGGCTGAGAACGAGCGGGGGAGAGACGGAACAAGCGCTACCGAAAGGGAGACTGCCGGTCGTCAATCACGGCAAGAATGTGCGTCAATGGGCCTCCGGATGTGATGTGACGCTTGACTTTGCCTGCGGGCGCGGGTAAAATCTAAAAATACGATGCCATATTTAAAATTCGATGAGGGGAAGAAGTAATCCTTCGCACGTATCCAGAGAGGGGCGCCACGGCTGCAAGCGTCCTTATGGTGGACGGATGAACGACATCCCGGAGAACGGGCGGCGAACGACGCAGCGGCTGATTTCGGCATATGCCGGAATGGCCGGGCGCGGATCAGTAGTCGTCATGCGCAGGCGGGCGTTAACCGCATGAGAGCGGACCGTTAATGTTGCCGGTCCGGAAGATGGGTGGCACCACGGGAGCGCGAACAGCTCTCGTCCCTGGCTTGTAATGCCGGGGGCGGGAGCTTTTTTATTTTAAATAGGAGGTTATGGCAATGGCAATCCAGAAGCCGCCGGGCGTGCAGGATATATTGCCCGGTTCCGTCGAGCGGTGGCAGTATGTCGAACAGGTCGCCCGCGATATTTGCCGCCGCTTTAATTTCAAAGAAATTCGTACGCCGATGTTTGAGATGACCGAGCTGTTCCAGCGCGGCGTCGGCGAAACGACCGACATTGTTGAGAAAGAGATGTACACCTTCACCGACCGCGGCGGCAGAAGCATTACGCTCCGGCCGGAAGGGACGGCCGGAGTCGTGCGGGCGTATGTGGAGAACAAGCTGTACGGGGACCCCGATCTGTCGAAGCTTTATTATATCGGTCCGATGTTCCGCTACGAGCGCCAGCAGGCCGGCCGGTACCGCCAGTTTCACCAGTTCGGCGTCGAAGCGATCGGCTCGGACGATCCGGCGCTGGACGCGGAGGTAATCGCGCTTGGCTACGCCTTTTACCAGGAGGTCGGGCTGAAGGGAGTGCGCGTCGAGCTGAATTCCGTCGGCACGCCGGCGATTCGCGAGGCGTTCCGCGGCAAGCTGCTCGCCTATCTGGAGCCGAAGCGCGAACTGCTGTGCAAAGATTGTCAATCGCGAATGGGGCGGAACCCGCTCCGGGTGCTCGACTGCAAAGTCGATCAGCGGCATTTTGCCGACGCGCCGTCGATTTTGGACAGTCTGGACGAGGCGTGCGCCGGGCATTTCGAACGGGTGAAGGGCCATCTCGCCGACATGGGCATCCCGTTCGAAATCAATCACCGGCTCGTCCGCGGGCTCGATTATTATACGAACACCGCGTTTGAATATAAGGCCGAAGGCATCGGCGCGATCGATACGATTGGCGGCGGAGGACGGTACAACGGCCTCGTGTCCTCCATCAGCGCCGAGGACCGTCCGGGCGTCGGTCTCGCGATCGGACTGGAGCGGACCGTGCTGCTGCTCGAGCAGCAAAGGGCGGAAGGAGACGGCCCCGGCCTTGACGTCTACCTCGTCGGTCTCGGCGAAGCGGCCGAGCGGGAGACGGTGAAGCTGCTGCATGCGCTGCGCGAAGCCGGGCTGTCTGCCGACCGCGACTATCAGGGACGAAAGCTGAAGGCGCAAATGAAATCGGCCGACCGTCTTCGGGCGTCGTATACGGCGATTCTCGGCGACGACGAGCTGGCGCGGGGCGAGATTGCGCTCAAAACGATGGCGACCGGCGAGCAGCGCTTCGTCAAGCTGGAGCGGCTTGCTGCGGAAATTAAAGGAATCGAATCATAACTGAAGGAGATGGAACCATAATGTTGTTGAAAACTCATTCGTGCGGCACCTTAAGCAAGGCCGAAGTCGGACAAACGGTTACGCTCAACGGCTGGGTGCAGCGCAGACGCGATCTCGGCGGGGTGCTGTTCATCGATTTGCGCGACCGGACAGGCATCGTCCAGATCGTCTTTAACCCGGCCTTTTCGGGCGAAGCCCATGCGATCGCCGACCGCGTCCGCAACGAATATGTGCTGGCCGTGCGCGGCACGGTCGTCGAGCGCGATCCGGAGACGTTCAATCCGAACATCGCGACCGGCGAAATCGAGGTCCGCATTACCGAAATCGAAGTGATGAACGGTGCGAAAACGCCGCCGTTTCCGATCGAGGACGGCGTGGAGGTCGACGAGGCCATCCGGCTGAAGTACCGTTATCTCGACCTGCGCCGTCCGGAGATGTATAATACGCTGCTGCTCCGTTCGAAGGCGGCCAAGGTGTTCCGCGATTTTCTCGACGGCGAAGGGTTTATCGAGGTGGAAACGCCGATTTTGACGAAAAGCACGCCGGAAGGGGCGCGCGATTATCTCGTGCCGAGCCGCGTCCATCCGGGAGAATTTTTCGCGCTCCCGCAATCGCCGCAAATTTACAAGCAGCTGCTGATGGTGTCCGGTCTCGAGCGCTACTATCAGATCGCCCGCTGCTTCCGCGACGAGGATCTGCGTGCGGACCGCCAGCCGGAGTTTACGCAGGTGGACATCGAGACGTCGTTCCTCTCCCGCGACCAACTGCTGGAGATGATGGAGCGTCTCGTCGCGAAGCTGCTCCGCGAAACGGTCGGCGTCGAGGTGGAACTGCCGTTCCAGCGCATCACTTATGCCGACGCGATGAGCAAGTACGGCTCCGACAAGCCGGACCTGCGGTTCGGTCTGGAGATCGAAGATATTACGGACATCGCCGCTGGCAGCGATGTGAAAGTATTCGCCAGCGTCGCGGCGAGCGGAGGCGTCGTCAGGGCGCTTAATGCCAAAGGCTGCGCCAACTGGAGCCGCAAGGAGCTGGACGACCTGCAGCCGTTCGCCGCTCGTTACGGCGGCAAAGGGTTGGCCTGGATTACGGTCAAGGACGGCGAATGGCGCGGTCCGATCGTCAAGTTCCTGAAGCCGGAAGAAATCGCGGCGTTGACCGAGCGTCTCGGCGTGGAGGACGGCGACCTGCTGACTTTCTCCGCCGACAAACCGCAAGTCGTCGCCGACGTGCTCGGCAACCTGCGGCTGAAAGTCGGACGGGAGCTCGGGCTGATCGACGATTCCAAGTTCAAATTCGCCTGGGTCGTCGACTTCCCGCTGCTCGAGTGGGACGAGGAAGCGAAGCGGTACGTGGCGCTGCACCATCCGTTCACCCGTCCGCGCGACGAGGATTTGCATCTGTTCGACACCGAACCCGGCCGGATTCTCGCGCAAGCGTACGATCTCGTGCTGAACGGCTACGAAGTCGGCGGCGGTTCGATGCGGATTTACAGACGTGACGTACAGGAGAAAATGTTCAAGGCGCTCGGCTTTACGATGGAGGAAGCGTACGAGAAATTCGGCTTCCTGCTTGAAGCGTTCGAGTACGGCACGCCGCCGCACGGCGGAATCGCCTTCGGTTTCGACCGGCTCGTCATGCTGCTTGCCGGCCGTTCCAACCTGCGCGAGACGATCGCCTTCCCGAAGACGGCGAGCGCAACGGATCTGCTGATGGACGCCCCGTCGGCCGTCGATCCGGCACAGCTGCAGCAACTGCACATCCGCACGCTGCCGAAGCCGGGGGCCAAACCGGGACCGAATGCCGGCGGACAGGCGGCCGCGGCGGCCGGCTCGGCGAACGGCGCTTGACAAGATATTTGTACAGTAAGGAGAGGTCGGCGTAGTATGCTTCACCAATTTTCCCGAACCGAACTTGCAATCGGCCCCGAAGGGCTGGACGTAATGAAGAGAAGCACCGTCGCGGTGCTCGGCATCGGCGGCGTCGGCTCGATTGCGGCGGAAGCGCTGGCCCGTACCGGCGTCGGACGCATTGTGATGATCGACAAGGATGTCGTGGACATCACCAATGTGAACCGCCAGATTCACGCGCTTACGACGACGGTCGGCCAGCCGAAAGCGGAACTGATGCGGGACCGGATCAAGCTTATATTTCCGGAATGCGACGCGGTGGCGTTGCGGATGTTCTATACCGAGGAAACGTACGAGAAGTTGTTCGAATATCCGCTCGACTACGTCATTGACGCTTCGGATACGATTTCGTATAAAATCCATCTGATCAAGCAATGCCTGAAGCGGAATATTCCGATCATTTCCAGCATGGGCGCGGCCAACAAGATGGACCCGACGCAGTTCCGGGTGACCGATATTTCCAAGACGCACACCGATCCGATCGCCCGCGTCATCCGCCAGAAGCTGCGCAAGGACGGGATTCACAAAGGCGTGAAGGTAGTGTTCTCCCCGGAGGAGCCGATCAAGCCGCGTGAAGACGTCACGCAGCGGATCGTGCCGGAGAACGCGCCGGAAATCCGCAAGGCGCAGCAGCCGCCGGCCAGCAACGCCTTCGTGCCTCCGGTGGCGGGGCTCATTATGGTCAGCGTCGTCGTGCGCGACCTGCTGAAAAAAGCCGGCATCGACGCATAATCGAAGCGTCGCGGCCGGGCTGGCGGCCGGAAGGCCGGCCTCGTCGGACGGGCCGGCCTCGTCGGATTGGCCGGTCGCCGGCCGCTTCATGCGGAACGGGGCGATGCGGCCGTCGGCCGCAAGGATGGTCGTTTGCCGGCCGGAAGGCCGGCCTCGTCGGACGGGCCGGCCTCGTCGGATTGGCCGGTCGCTGGCCGCTTCATGCGGAACGGGGCGATGCGGCCGTCGGCCGCAAGGATGGCCGTTTGCCGGACGGATGGGCGGCCTCGTTGGACGGGCCGGCCTCGTCGGATTGGCCGGTCGCCGGCCGTTCCATGCGGAACGGGGCGATGCGGCCGTCCTTTACGTCCGTTCGGCGCGATGTCAATTTCGTCTCTAACGTCCGTTCGACACGATGTGCCAATTTCGTCTCTAATGCCGTTCGGCGTGTTGCGCCAGTTCCGTCCTTCACGTCCGTCCGGCGTGTGCTGCGCATATCCATTCGCGCAGCGCGCCAACAGGCTGCCGCGAGCGTGTGGCCTGGGCGAAAAATCGCCCGGGGAGCACCGCGCGGTCATGCTGAAAATTAAAATTCTGCAAAAATGCATCTTTTCCGACCCCAATCCAGCTTTGCAAGCCAAATTCCTGCAAAAGTACAACATTTTCGGGCGGAAAAGGGCGTACAGGCTAGGTAAGGGGATTCATTCCTGCACAATTGCAGGAATTTTATCAAAACCACCGCATTCAAGCCCAAAAAACTGCACATTTGCAGCTTTTTGGGCTTGAATGCTTCCGCCCGGCTGTCCCGCTGGAGAACGTCTGTGCGTATGTGTTAAAATAGAAGCAACATAGCATGAAGATGGGGTTGAAACTGGCCATGGACCTGTTTACGTACCGGGAATTCGATACGCCGCAGCGAACGCTGCTGGCTGACCGGATGCGTCCCGAGACGCTGGACGAATATATCGGACAGGAGCATATCGTCGGTCCGGGCAAGTTGCTGCGGCGGGCGATCGAAGGCGACCAGGTGTCGTCGATCGTGCTGTACGGGCCGCCGGGCTGCGGCAAGACGACGCTGGCGCATATTATATCGAAGCGGACGGCAGGGGAGTTCGTCAAGCTGAATGCGGTGGACGCGTCGGTCAAGGACGTTCGGGAAGTGATCGAGCAGGCCCGCATGAACAAGTCGATGTACGGCCGCAAGACGACGCTCTTTCTCGACGAGGTGCACCGCTTCAACTCGTCCCGCCAGGACGCGCTTTTGCCTGCGGTGGAGCAGGGCTTGATCGTTTTTATCGGCGCTACGACGGAGAACCCTTTCCACTATGTGAACGGTGCGCTGCTGTCGCGATCTACGCTGTTTCAACTGCACAAGCTGACGAAGCGTCATGCGCTGGAAGCGATGCGCCGGGCGCTGGCGGACAAGGATAGAGGGCTCGGCTTTATGAATCTTCAGGTGGACGAGGAAGCGCTTGACCATATCGCTTCGATGGCCGGCGGAGACATCCGCCGCGCGCTCAACGCGCTGGAGCTCGCCGCCGTGACGACGCCGTCCCGGCCCGACGGCTCGGTTCATATTACGCTGGAGGTGGCCCAGGAATCGATCCGCATGCCGACGGTCAAGGCCGACGAATCGACCCAGTACGACGTGCTGTCGGCGTTTCACAAGAGCGTGCGCGGTTCCAGCGATGCTGCGCTGTTCTGGTTTCTGTACGCGGTGGAGAAGCTCGGCATGGACCCGATGGTCTTTATCCGCCGCCTGATCGTCGCCTGCAGCGAAGATATCGGGCTGGCCAACCCGCAGGCAATGGTGCAGGCGGTAACGGCGATGGACGCTTACCACAAGATCGGGTGGCCGGAAGCGAAATACAACATCGCGCAGGCGATCCTGTTTGCGGTGGAAAGTCCCAAGTCGAATGCCGTTGCGACGGCCATCGGGCGCGTCGCGGACGAGATCGAAAGGCTGGGCGCCGCCGAAGTGCCGCTTCATCTGCGCGATACGCATTACCGCGGTGCGGAACAGCTCGGACATGTCGGATACAAATATCCGCACGATTATCCGGGACATTATGTCAAGCAGCAATATTTGCCCGACGCGAGCGGAGAGCGGACGTTCTACGAGGCGACGGAACAGGGGACGGAAGAGCGGATCAGGCAAAATCAGCAGCGGAGACGAAAGGCCGACTCGTAGCCGCCGATCGTTTCCTTACCCCGCGCGGAGGCTCCCGCAGGCTAAAACGGAAGATTACGAAAGTAAAAGGTGTATATCTTCCAACCTGTAGCGAATAAAAATTACTATCGTCTCCATAACGCCGAATGCGGCGTTTTGCAGGTTTGACGGGCAGGCTTGGGATCATCTACCCTTAATAATATAAAATATCGGCCATAAAGGAGGTGCGCCTGCCGCCGCATTCGCCCGTTACGAACGGCTGCGGCTGCAGGGAAAAAAGATTGAGCGACCCTTTACCGCTACCCGCGATCATGACGAACCTGGCGATCATACTCGCGCTGGTATTCATGAACGGCTTCTTCGTTGCGGCTGAGCTTGCGATGGGGAAGATCAGAGGCAGCCGAATAGGCTCGCTGACGTCCGAAGGAAAGATGAAAGCCCGCTTTGCGACTCATCTGACGAACAATCTGGATGCATATTTGCTGGCTTGCCAGCTCGGCATTACGCTCGCTTCGCTCGGGCTCGGGCTGTTCGGCGCGCCAGCCATATCCAGCATGTTGTCTCCTTGGCTCGAGCGGCTGCAGCTCAGCGGCGAGGCCGTCGCGGCGATCGCTTTGGTCATCGCCTTCGCGCTCGTTGCGCTGCTTCATATCATTATCGGGAATGTGGCGCCCAAAACATTGGCGAGCCGCAAGCCGGAGTCTGTCGCCCTGCTGGCGGCAGTGCCGGTCATGGCATTCCGCTGCATCGTCTATCCGTTCGTCTGGCTGCTTCACCTGTGCGCCGGACGAATCGTGAAGCTGCTCGGCTTCGATTCCGCATCGAGAGCCGGTTCGGCGCATACGGAAGAAGAAATTCGCACAATGATGAAGGAGAGCCACAAAAGCGGCTTGATCGACAACACCGAATTGACACTGGTCGACAACATTTTCGAGTTTACGGAAACGAGCGCCAGGGAAATTATGATTCCCCGGACCGATATTATTTGCCTCGATGCGAATTTGCCTTATGCGGAAAACAGATTGACGGCGCTGCGGGAAATGCGGACCCGCTATCCTGTCTGCGAAGGCGACAAGGACAATATGATCGGGTTCGTCCATATTAAAGATTTGCTTCAGGAGGGTGCGGAATCGATTACCGATATCCGACAGATTATCCGGCCCATTACGACGGTGCCGGAATCGATGCAGATCAGCACGCTGCTCAAGCTGATGCAGAAGAAGAAGACGCAGATTGCCATTCTGATCGACGAATACGGCGGCACCTCCGGCCTTGTGACGCTGGAAGATATTATGGAGGAGATCGTCGGGGAGATTCAGGACGAATTCGATGAGGAACGTCCGGATATCGAACGCAAGGACGAACATACCTATTCGATCAGCGGCCTCATGTTGATCGAGGAGGTCAACAGCTTTTTCGGACTCGATATCGATACCGACGATTACGATACGATCGGCGGATGGATCTATTCGCAGATCGAAATTCCGCCAAGGAAAGATCAGAAAATTTCGATCGACGGCGGCTTCGAATTCACGATCGAAGAAACGGATCATCTGCGCATCTCGCGCATTATGGTCCGCCGTTTGACGGAACGGCAGGAGGAGGACGGCGTCGCACAGACGGGGCTCGGCTAGCCCTTGTCTCAAGGCTTGAAAAAGGGCGGGGACCCGGCGCACATGCACCGGGCCCCTGCCCTTTCGCTTGCCGATCGGCGCCGGCAATCAGCGGCCGGCCAGGGCCGCTTCGAAAGCGGCGGGATCGGTATGCCGTACGCGCTCGATCGTGCCGCCGCCGAGACAGACGTCGCCGTCGTAGAAGACGACAGCCTGGCCGGGCGTGACGGCTTTTTGCGGCTCGGCAAATTCGACATCGGCCGTGCCGTCCTCGCGCAGCGTGACGGTGACCTTCTGGTCAGGCTGGCGGTAGCGGAACTTGGCCGTGCATGTCAGCGGCTTGTCCGGCCGCGCCGGCGAAATCCAGTTGACGCCGGAAGCGGTCAACCCGTCCGAATAAAGGCGGGGATGACGGTCGCCTTGCACCACGTACAGAATGTTGCGCTCCAGATCTTTGTCGGCGACGAACCATGGCTCGCCGGTTCCCGAGCCGCCGATGCCGAGCCCTTGCCGCTGTCCGAGCGTGTAGTACATCAACCCGTCATGCCGTCCTTTCGTCTCCCCGGTGCGCAGATCGACCATCGGTCCCGGCTGCGCGGGCAGGTAACCGCTCAGGAATTGCTTGAAATTCCGCTCGCCGATAAAGCAGATGCCGGTGCTGTCTTTCTTCTTCGCGGTGGCAAGTCCCGCTTCTTCCGCGATGCGGCGCACCTCGGGTTTCGTCAAGTGCCCGATCGGGAACATCGCTTTGGCCAGCTGCTCCTGATTCAGCGCATGCAGAAAATAAGTCTGGTCCTTGTTGCTGTCTGCGCCGCGCAGCAATTTCGCCTCCCCCGAGGCGGTACGCTCGATGCGCGCATAATGTCCCATCGCCAAATAATCGGCGCCGAGTTCGAGCGCCTTTTGCAAAAATTCGCCGAATTTGATTTCCCGGTTGCACATCACATCGGGATTCGGCGTGCGTCCCCGCTTATATTCATCGAGAAAATAGGCGAAAACTTTATCATAATAGGCTTTCTCGAAATTGATCGTATAATAGGGAATGCCGAGTTGGTCGCATACGCGGCGAACGTCCTCCGCATCCTCCTCTGCGGAGCAGAAACCGTTCTCGTCCGTATCGTCCCAATTTTTCATGAAAATGCCGATTACGTCGTAGCCTTCGCGCTTCAGCAGCAATGCCGCCACGGACGAGTCGACCCCGCCCGACATGCCGACAACTACGCGTGTCGACGATTTCGGTTTCGTCATCTTGATCACCACTTTCTGTAACTGCCGATTTGCAGGCGTTTCAGGCAGGCGGCCCGCGCAGAAACGCTAATCCTATTGTAACACAGTCGGCTGCGATTTTTCACAAGTTTACAACCTGCAAGTGACGATTCCGGTGGCTCTAACCTCTAAGATATGTTAACATATATTCGAACTGGGAATACCATGGATTAGATGGCGTTGTTTTTCATATAGACATAGACGAAAAACTGCTGTAAGTTTGGAAAGAGGTGTCCATTACATTGAAAATTTCGACGAAAGGCCGCTACGGTCTGACTATTATGATGGAGTTGGCGGCCAAATTCGGCGAAGGGCCGACTTCATTAAAAAGTATTGCCGAACGTAACCAGTTGTCCGAGCACTATCTGGAACAGCTCGTCGCGCCGCTGCGCAACGCGGGTTTGGTAAAAAGCATCCGGGGCGCCTACGGAGGCTACGTTTTGTCGAGAGAACCCGAATCGATTACGGCGGGCGATGTGATCCGCATTCTGGAAGGGCCGATCTCGCCGGTCGATTTTACCGAAGAAGACGATCCGGCCAAACGCGATCTGTGGCTGCGCATTCGCGACAGCATTGCCAACGTGCTCGACTCGACGACGCTGGCCGATCTTGTCTCCTATAAAGACGAAGGACAGCCGGACAGCTACATGTTCTACATCTAGGAAACGAACCGATAGGATGAATGCAATGAACGACAGACATTATTTCGATCACGCCGCTTCGTCGCCGCTGCATCCCGATGTTGCCGAGACGATGCTGGAAGTTATGCGGGAGACGGTCGGCAACGCATCCAGCATGCACGCCTTTGGCCGGGCGGCCCGGCAGCGGATCAACCGGGCGCGCGATCTGATCGCCGAAGGCCTCGGATGCGAACCGGGCGAGCTGATGTTCACGTCCGGCGGCACCGAAAGCGACAATGCCGGCATCGCCGGAACGGCAAGAGCCCGCCGCAAGCAGGGCAAGACCCACATTATTACGTCGGCGGTCGAGCATCATGCGGTGCTCCATACTTGCGACGCGCTTGAGCAGGAAGGATTTCGGGTTACGCGGCTGCCGGTCGACGAAACGGGGCGGGTTTCGGTCGATGACGTGCGCGAGGCGCTCACGCCGGATACCGCCGTCGTGACGATTATGCACGGCAACAATGAAGTCGGCACGATCCAGCCGATTGAGGAAATCGGCGAGCTGACGCGGGCGGCCGGCGTCCCGTTCCATGTCGACGCGGTGCAGTCGCTCGGAACCGAGCCGATCGATCTTGGCCGGCTGCCTGTCGATCTGATGAGCTTCTCCGCCCATAAAATCAACGGCCCGCAAGGCGTCGGCGCGCTCTATATCGCCCGCGGCACGCCGTTCGAGCCGCTGCTGCACGGCGGCAATCAGGAGCGAAAACGGAGACCGGGCACGGAGAACGTCGCCGCGATCGCCGGTTTTGCCCGTGCATTTGAACGTTGTGTGAACGAACGGGAAACGAAGAAACTATTTTTGGACAAGCTTCGTTCTACATGGATAGAGAGACTGGCAGCGATTGCGGGTGAAGACCGCATCGCCGTCAATGGCAATCCGCTCCATCGTCTGCCTCATATCGCAAATATCAGCTTCGCCGGACTCGATACCGAGACGCTGCTCATGAATTTGGATTTGGCGGGCGTCGCGGCATCGAGCGGTTCGGCCTGCACATCGGGATCGCTTGAGCGGTCGCATGTGCTGAAAGCGATGAACCTCCCCCGCTGGCGGCTGGAATCCGCTGTAAGATTCAGCTTCGGATTGGGCAATACTATGGAGGAGATCGAGCTGGCCGCGCAAAAAATTGAAACGATTTTGCGCCGGGCTCGTACTACCGACCAGGAGGCTCATTCAGGCCCGTGATCAAACTTCAACAGCTTATCGGTCTTCCTGTTCTCGTCATCCACACCGGCAAAAAAGTCGGGAAAGTGAAGGACGCATGGTTCGACGAACATTGGCGGCTCAGAGGTCTCATTCTGGAGACGGGCTGGCGGTTGTCCGGCGGCGTACGCGTTGTGGAATGGAACCACGTGCTGACCTGCGGCGAAGATGCCGTTCTTATTGCCGAAGGAGATTCGGTTCGCAAGTTGAAGGCTGCGGAGATCGGAAGGTCTTTCTTCCAAAGCGGATGCGTTAAACTGCGCGATTTGCCCGTTATGACGGTTCACGGTCAACAGCTGGGCAGATTGTCGGACGTTTATTTTTATCCGTTTCAGGGTACACAGATAGTAGGTTATGAATTGACAGACGGATTTATTTCGGACGTGATGGAAGGGCGCAAATGGTTTCGTGCGCCCGCCGATTCCGACGTTATCCTTCTGGGGGAAGATGCGATCATCGTGCCGGCCATTAGCGAAACGGAGCTGGAACCGGTCGCTTCTTCCGATTCGGTTATTAGGGAGAAATGAAAGATGATGAGATGTCCCAACTGCAATTCGAAAGACATCGGGAAAATCGGTTCCCATCAGTTCTATTGCTGGGGCTGCTTCATCGAACTGACCGTCAACGGGGACAAGATGTCCGTCTACCAGGTGGAAGAGGACGGCACGCTGAGCTCGTTGGACGATCTGTTCTTTGAAGAGGATATGCCGCAAATTCATGCGAACTGACGAAGACGGCCTTAAGGGCCGTCTTTTTATGTGACAGGATGAATTGCCCTGCATGTACATATACTGAACGGAGCAATGACTCCGGCGCGAAGCGGCCGACCGTCAGCGGCCTGACGCTTCGACAGCTGCCGGAATGCGGGGGTACGGTAGTATGGAACGTTTTACGAACAGCCGGCTGTTTGCCGGCCTGGTATACGTTATTTTGGGCCTTGCCGCCCTTTATTTGTTGCTGCAGCTCAAGCCGCTTATCGTGAACGTATACAACTTTCTGAAGGCGGTGCTGGCCCCTTTTCTGATCGCGATGATCATCTCTTACGTTCTGAATCCGATCGTCAGCATGCTGAACGATCGGAAAATGCCGCGCACGATTGCGGTGCTGCTCATCTACGCCGTTTTCGGATTTGCCATCGCGGTAGTGCTGGTCAACCTTATCCCGATGGTGCTGGAGCAGCTGGAGGAATTGAACCGCCATGTGCCGGAGTTGACCGTACGCGCGCAGGACATCGTCAGCGACCTGAACAACAGCTCGCTGCTGCCGGAAAGCGTGCGGACGGGCATCAACAATTCGCTTTACCAGATGGAGAAGCGGCTGTCGGCGGCCATATTCGATTTCGTCAACAATATCGGCGCGATGCTGAACGCGCTGTTCATCGCCTTCATTATCCCGTTTCTCGCTTTTTATATTTTGAAGGATTTCGAAGTGTTCGAACGGACGGTCATCGCGTTTGTGCCGAAGAGCCACCGGAAAGGCGCCGTCCGGCTGCTGAAAGATATCGACAGCGCGCTCGGCAGTTATATTCGGGGCCAGTTTTTCGTCTGCGTCATCGTCGGGACGCTGGCCTATATCGGCTACCTGCTCATCGGCATGCCGTATGCGCTGCTGCTTGCCGGCATCGTCGCGATCACCAACATCATTCCGTATTTGGGACCGTTCTTCGGCGCCGCTCCGGCGCTGATCGTGGCTTCGACCTTGTCGGTCAAAATGGTGCTGCTCGTCGTCGTCGTCAATACGGTATGCCAAATTCTCGAAGGAAACGTCGTCTCGCCGCAGGTGGTAGGGCGGACGCTTCATATGCATCCGCTGACGATTATATTCGCGCTGCTCGTCGGCGGGGAAATCGCCGGCATCGTCGGCATGATTCTGGCCGTTCCGATCTTCGCCGCCCTGAAGGTGATTTTCCAGCACATTTTCGCCTATTATGTCAGACGGAGCATGGTTTGACAGCAGGCCGCAGTATCCCCTATAATCTTGAATATCTATGTATGTTCCATACGATGAGAGCGATGACGAATTGGAAGTACGCCATAGCCCGTCAGCCAGAGAGGGCGTTACGCGCATGTTCGGGAGTCCGGCTTGCGCGGCTGCGATAACGCCTGTGACGAAGAATGGCGGAAAGCTCATTTCGGAGCGTGAACGAACTTCACCGGTTGGACCCGTTACCGTCCGATTGAGGCGATCGCCGCCGGTCAGGAGCCAAGTCAGCGTCCGGCCGCAGGGCGATAACCAGGGTGGTACCGCGATCATTCGTCCCTGAGTATTCAGTGGGCGTTTTTTTGTGTCCGAACGTCAGATCGGGCGCAGGACACGAACGATAACATTCTGATTGGAGGCGTCATTCCATGAAAGCCAGCGAAATCCGTTCCAAATGGCTCGAATTTTTTGCAAGCAAAGGCCATGCGATCGAACCGAGCGCATCGCTTGTGCCGAACAACGATCCGTCGTTGCTGTGGATCAATGCCGGCATGGCACCGCTTAAAGTATATTTTGACGGCCGGGAAATTCCCGCCAATCCGCGCATTGCCAACTCGCAAAAATGCATTCGCACGAACGATATCGAAAATGTAGGCAAAACGCGCCGCCACCATACGTTTTTCGAGATGCTCGGCAACTTCTCGATCGGCGATTATTTCAAGAAAGAAGCAATCGAATGGGCCTGGGAGTTTCTGACGTCGCCCCGCTGGATCGGTTTCGATCCGGAACGCCTCTCGGTAACGGTCTATCCGGAAGACGAGGAAGCTTACGACTATTGGCGCAATATGATCGGTCTGCCGGACGAACGCATTATCAAGCTGGAAGACAACTTCTGGGATATCGGCGAAGGTCCTTGCGGACCTTGTACGGAAATTTTTTACGACCGCGGCGACCAATACGGCGACCTGTCCGACCCGGAATGCTATCCGGGCGGGGAGAACGAGCGTTTCCTGGAAGTGTGGAACCTCGTATTTTCGCAGTTCAACCATAACAAGGACGGCAGCTACACGCCGCTTCCGAACAAAAACATCGACACCGGCGCCGGCCTGGAGCGGTTTGCCTCGATATTGCAGGGGGTGGATTCCAACTTCGACACCGACCTGTTCCTGCCGATCATCGAGCGGACGTGTAAAATAGCGGGCGTAACCTACAAGGAAGACGCGGATGCCGATGTGGCGCTGAAGGTGATCGCCGACCATATCCGGACAGTCACGTTCGCCGTCGGCGACGGCGTCCTGCCGAGCAACGAAGGTCGCGGTTACGTAATCCGGCGGCTGCTGCGGCGCGCCGTCCGCTACGGCAAGAAGCTCGGCATCGACCGCCCGTTCCTGTACGAGCTGGTGGAGACGGTCGGCGGCATTATGGGCGTCTACTATCCGGAAGTGGTCGAGAAGCGGGCGTTCATCGAGCGCGTCATCCGGATGGAAGAAGAGCAGTTCCATCGCACGCTGTCGGACGGGCTCGGCCTGCTCGCAGGTCTCGTCGCGGACGCGAAAGCCGAAGGCCGGAAGGTTATCGGCGGCGAAGACGCGTTCCGGCTGTACGACACGTACGGCTTCCCGCTCGACTTGACCGAAGACTATGCGGGCGAGCACGGGCTGACGGTCGACCGCGAAGGGTTCGAGGCGGCGATGGAAGAGCAGCGCAAGCGCGCGCGCGATGCCCGGACGGAGACCGGCGGCATGAATACGCAGGGCGGTCCGCTCGCCGATTTCACGGTTAAAAGCGAGTTCGTTGGTTATAATGAGTTGGTAACTGAAGCCAGAGTGACGGCCATCGTCAAGGACGACAGCATGGTCGACATCGCGGGACCCGGCAGCCGGGTGCTGGTGCTGCTGGACCGGACGCCGTTTTATGCGGAAAGCGGCGGACAGGTCGGAGACAAGGGAACGATTGCGGGCGAAGGCTTCGAACTGAACGTTGAGGACGTCACGAAGGCGCCCCACGGCCAGCCCGTTCACCGGGCGGTCGTCGTATCCGGCACGATCCGCAAGGGCGATGTCGTACGGGCGGCCGTCGCGGAAGAACTGCGCGCGGATATTGTAAAAAATCATACGGCGACCCATCTGCTGCACAAGGCGCTCAAAGAAGTGCTCGGAGAGCACGTCAACCAGGCGGGTTCGCTCGTCGAGCCGGAACGTCTGCGGTTTGACTTCTCCCACTTCGGCGCGGTCACCGCGGAAGAAATGGCGGAGATCGAGCGCCGCGTCAACCGCCAGATCTGGCTCGGAACCGAAGTGGAGATTTCGAGCAAACCGCTCGCGGAAGCGAAGGCGATGGGCGCGATGGCGCTGTTCGGCGAAAAATACGGCGATATCGTCCGCGTCGTCCGGGTCGGCGATTACAGTCTGGAGCTGTGCGGCGGCTGCCACGTGACGAACACGTCCCAGATCGGCCTGTTCAAGCTGGTGGCGGAGAGCGGCATCGGTTCCGGCGTGCGCCGCATCGAAGCGGTAACCGGACGTCACGCCTATGCTTATGTGGAAAGCCAGCTTGACCTGCTGAAGCAGTCTGCGGCGCTGCTGAAATCGAATCCGGCGGACGTGCCGAAGCGGATCGAGGCGCTGTTCGCCCAGACGAAAGAGCTGGCGCGCGAGAACGAATCGCTTCAGGCGAAGCTGAGCCATATCGAGGCCGGCTCGCTCGAGTCGAAAGCGAAGCGGGCCGGCGACGTCACGGTGCTGGCCGCCCGCGTCTCGGCGCCGAGCATGGACGCGCTCCGGAGCATCGCCGACGAGCTCAAGGCGAAGCTCGGTTCGGCGGTCATTATCCTTGGCGCGGTTCAGGACGACAAGGTTCAACTCGTCGCCGCCGTCTCGCCCGATCTCGTGCAGAAAGGCTTTCATGCCGGCAAGCTGATCAAGGAAGCGGCCGCGCGCTGCGGCGGCGGAGGAGGCGGACGGCCGGATATGGCGCAGGCCGGAGGCAAGGATGCGTCCAAACTGGAAGAAGCGCTGAAACTTGCCGAAGAACTGGTTCTAAAGCAGGCAAATGTGATATAGTAGAAAATAAGAACCTTTTGAAACCTGCCGATTGAGGAAAGCGAGGTGCTGGCGATGAGTTCCATGGATAAAACGATGAAGTTTGACGTGAAAGCGGAAGGAATCGAAATTTCTTCGCAGGAAATTTTGCTGAAAGTATATGATGCGCTCCTGGAGAAGGAATACAACCCGATCAACCAGATCGTCGGTTATCTGCTCTCCGGTGATCCGGCGTATATTCCACGGCACAACAACGCCAGAAGCTTGATTCGCAAAAAAGAACGGGACGAACTGATCGAGGAGTTGGTCCGTTCCTATTTAAGCCGGCATCGGTAGGCGGCGGGAAACGGAGTCAGGCATGAAATGGATGGGACTGGACTACGGTGACCGGAATATCGGCGTTGCCGTCAGCGACGCGTTCGGCTGGACCGCGCAAGGTGTCACGGTTGTGGAACGGCGTCGGGACGGAAGCGAATTCGAGCGGATCGCCGAGCTGGTCAGAGAGCACGAAATTGGGGAAGTTGTCGTCGGTTTGCCGAAGAATATGAATGGCACCGTCGGTCCTCGTGGCGAAATTTGCATCGCATTTGCGGAACAGCTCCGGCAAAAACTAAAATTACCTGTTCACCTGTGGGATGAAAGGCTGACCACCGTGGCGGCCGAACGAACGCTGCTCGAAGCGGACATCAGCCGAAAGAAAAGAAAGCGGGTCGTGGACAAAATGGCCGCGGCGCTCATTTTGCAAAATTTTCTCGATTCTAAAACGAAAAGGTGAGGGTAACGATGACAAAGGACGACATGCAGTTTGATGAGCCGGAAATTATTTATATTCCGGATGAAGACGGCAACGAGGAAGAATTCGAGGTCATCATGAAGTTCGAAGTCGACGGTTCCGACAAGAAATATATGATGGTCGTGCCGATCGGAGACGGCGACGAGGACGCCGAAGAGGACGAGGTTTACGCGTTCCGCTACGAAGAGGACGGCGACGACCTGAAGCTCTATACGATCGAAGACGAAGAAGAATGGAATATGGTCGAAGAAACGTTCAATACGCTCCTTAGCGAACTGGAAGATGATAACGGATGAACGGAATACAGCCGGTCCGGGTCCGTCTGCTTGCAAGCAAATACGGCGAAGAAGTAGAACTGCTGTCGGAGGGCGGTCAGCCCGAATCGTACCGGATTATGGCGGAATTCGAACTCGGCGGGCAAGTCTATGCCGCCCTGCAGTCTCCCGCCATGCGCAAGGAGAACGAGGTTGAGATGTTCCGCGTCGTGGTCGACGGCGAGGAGCCGGAGCTTGAAAGCATCGAGGACGACGAGGAATGGGAGGCCGCTGCCGAGGCGTACGACGATCTGTTGTTCCAGGAAACCGAACGTTCCTGATCAGCATGTCGAAGCTGTCGCAGCTATATATCCATCGAGGCGCGAAGGGCGGTTGATACCGCCCTTCGCTTGCGGAAACGGAGGAAAGTGCGTTGGACAGGCCGATGAAAGGGACGGACGGATACTCGTCCGATACGTCTCTCGGACCGAAGAAGGGACGAATCACATTCTGGGTAATCGTTGTCATCATTTTGCTTCTGCTGGCCGGCTGCGGAGCGGTGGCCCTGTATGTCTGGAACGGCTTGCGGCCGGCGCCGGAAGGCGAAGCGAAGCGGGTGGAGATTGAACGCGGAATGACCGCCTTCCAGGTGGCCGACATGATGGAGCAACAAGGAATCATTCGAAATTCATTCCTGTTTAAATATTATTTGCGCTACAAGGATGAAGGAAACAAGTTCCAGGCCGGCATATACGAATTGCATCCCGGCATGACGAACGATGAGATAGTCGCGAAGCTGAATGCGGGAGAGACAGTGAAGCCGGAGACGATACGGTTCACGGTGCCGGAAGGCTATTCGATCTTGCAAATGGCCGAGAAGCTGGACAAGGAGAAATTGGCCGATAAAGAAGAGTTTCTCCGTCTGGTCGATGATCCTAAACTGCCGGCGGATTCGTCCGTGCTGCAGTCCATTCCCAAAGACGGGAAGCTGCGTTATCGGCTCGAGGGCTATCTGTTCCCGGAAACGTACGAGTTTCCGAAGGACAGTACGCTGAACGATATGATCGTTCGGATGGTGAGCGAACTGGAGCGCAAGCTGAACGAGCTTCCCGAAGGATGGAAAGAGAAAATGGCCGCACGGGGGCTGAATTTTCATCAGCTGATGACGGTCGCATCGCTTGTCGAACGGGAAGTCGTCGTCGACGAGGAGCGGGCGCTCGTCGCCGGCGTCATTTACAACCGGCTGGCAAAAGGGATGCTGCTGCAGATCGATGCGACGGTTCAATACGCGCTCGGGGAACAGAAGGAGCGGCTGCTGTACAAAGATCTGGAAATTGACGATCCGTACAACACGTATAAGTACGAAGGACTGCCGCCGGGCCCGATCGCCAGTCCGAGCCTCGCTTCGATCGAAGCCGCGCTGTACCCGGCGAAATCCGATTACTTGTTCTATGTGACCAAGAAGGACGGAAGCGGGGAGCATCTGTTCGCCCGCACGTTCGAGGAGCATGAGCGCAACATCGAGGAAAGCAACCGGACGGCGAAGCGGAATGGAGGGGGAGAAGGTGCGCAATAAACCGGAATTGCTCGCGACGGCTTCGTCGCTTGAAGAGATGAAGGTGCTGCTGGCGGCAGGAGCGGACGCGTTCGCCATCGGGGAATCCCGGTACGGGCTCAGACTTCCGGGCGAATTCGGGCTGCCGGCCATGGCGGAAGCGGTGCGGCTCGCCCATGCGCACGGGGCCAAAATTTATGCCGTCGTCAACAATATTATGGACAATCGCAGAGCGGAGGAGCTGCCCGCTTATATCCGGGGCGTAGCCGAGACGGGCGCGGACGCCGTCGTGTTCGGCGATCCGGCGGTGCTGATGGCGGTCCGTTCCGAAGCTCCGCATCTGAAGCTTCATTGGAATGCGGAGATGACGTCGACCAATTACGCGTCGGCGAACTATTGGGGCCGGTTCGGGGCGACCCGTGTCGTCCTGGCCCGGGAGCTCAATCTGGAGCAGGTGAAGGAATTGAAGGCCCGGACCTCGCTTGAAGTTCAGGTCCAGGTGCACGGCATGACCAATATTTATCATTCCCGGCGCGAACTCGTCGGCAGCTATCTGGATCATCGCGGCGCGCACCGGGCGGTGCCGGTCTCGGCCGACGCCGGCCTATACCTGACCGAAGAAGAGCGGGCCGGCGAGATGTATCCGATCTACGAGGACGCCAACGGCACGCATATGATGAGCGCCGACGACATTTGCATGATCGAGGATTTGCACGAACTGCTGGCAGCCGGCATAGACAGCTTGCGGATCGAAGGTTTGATGAAATCCGTCGCCTATAATGAGACGGTCGTCCGGAGCTACCGGGCCGCCATCGACGCGTACGCCGCGAATCCGGACGAATACGTGTTCCGGGAAGAATGGCTGGATGCGATTCGGGCGGTTCAGCCGCCCGGACGGGAATTGAGCTTCGGCTTTTTTTACAAGGAACAAGTGTATTGAAGCAAGCGAAAGGAAGTGCCTGACGAGTGACAACGATGACGAAGCCGCTGCCGAAGGGCAAGCGGCATCGGCTCGACAAACCCGAACTGCTCGCACCCGCGGGCAGTCTGGAGAAACTGAAGTTTGCTGTCCACTACGGCGCGGACGCCGTCTATATCGGCGGGCAAAAATACGGCTTGCGTTCCAATGCCGACAACTTCAGCCTCGAGGAGATGAGGGAGGGCGTCGAATTTGCCCGCCGCTACGGCGCAAAAGTGTTCGTGGCCACCAATATTTATGCGCATAACGAGGATATCGAGGGGCTGGGCGAATATTTGTGCGGGCTGCGCGATGTCGGAGTCGCCGCCATTATCGCCGCCGATCCGGTCGTCATCGAGACGGCGCAGCGGCTGACGCCGGAACTGGAAGTGCATCTGTCCACCCAGCAATCGACGATGAACTGGCGGGCCGTGCAATTTTGGAAAGAGCAGGGGCTGCCGCGGGTCGTGCTGGCCCGGGAAACGAGCTTCGAAGATATTGCGGAAATCAAGGCCCATGTCGATATCGAACTCGAAGTGTTCGTTCACGGCGCGATGTGCTCGTCCTATTCCGGCAGATGCGTATTGTCGAACCATTTTACGGACCGGGATTCGAACCGGGGCGGATGCTGCCAGTCTTGCCGCTGGAAGTACGAGCTGCAGCGGGAGGGAGCGCCGGCGCTCGAAGAAGCGGGGGATGCTTTCACGATGGGATCGAAAGATCTGTGCATGATCGAGCATTTGCCGCAATTGATCGAGCTCGGCATCGACAGCTTCAAGATCGAAGGGCGGATGAAGAGCGTCCATTATGTCGCTTCGGTCGTGAACGCATACCGGCAAGCCATTGACGCCTATTTCGCCGATCCGGAAGGCTATAAGCTGAAGCCGGAATGGCGGGAAGAGATCGACAAGGCCGCCAACCGGCCGCTCAATACGGGCTTCTTCCTGGACGAGCCCGGCGCGGAAGCCCATATTTACGAGCCGGAAGAGAAAAAGGCGCCGTACGATTTTGCCGGCGTCGTGCTCGATTACGACAGCGCGACCGGCACTGCAATCGTTCAGCAGCGCAATCATTTCCGTCCGGGACAGGAAGTCGAATTTTTCGGTCCGGGCGGGACGTTCTTCAAGCAGACGATCGGCGAAATTTTCAGCGAGGAAGGGGAGCGGCTGGACGCCGCCCGCCATCCGCTGCAGCGGCTCCGCATTCGTACGGACAGACCGGTGAAGCCGATGGACATGATGCGCAAGCGCATCTGATCATAATGACGACAAGACCTGGGTACTTGGATCCCGGGTCTTTTGTCTTATTTACAGGTCTCTCAAAACATACATAGGTCTTTAAGACGAGTTTCTGCTTCATTTTTTGCCCGTTGGTCTTATGTTTTGCCTCCCCGATACCGATATATAAAATGTTGAGGCTACAATGGGAGGAGGAACTATCCCTCCGACCGGTTATTATGCATAAGAAACGGGTGGTGTCTGTACATGAAAAGAAGCAAGTCGCCCAAAACCGACAAGCCGGTCGACAAGGGCAATACTTCGCAGCAGATCGGGGAGAAGGCAAAGAAGCGGATCGGAATGTTCCGAATTGCCGATTTGAAGGGAGCGCTGTCCTTCAATCCGGCCAAATCGGTAGGGACCCGGCTGTTTCTTGTCATTTTCACCAGCATTCTGGCATGCGTTCTTATTGTCGGGTTGCTGTCTTATTCTATTTCGAAGTCGACGATCGAATCGCAGGCGAAGCAATCGGGTTATCAGACGATTCAGCAGACGGCCGAGAAGCTTGACCTGATGATCAAAAACTACGAAGAGCTGACCATGCAGGTTATCGTCGACAGCGTCATTCAAGAGCGGATTGCGCAGTATAGCAAAACCGGGATATCGCAGTACGAGCGGTTCGAGGCCAGCCGCTCCCTGAACGAACGGCTGCAAAGCTTTACGATGAGCAACCGGGGCGTGCAAGGGAGCTATTTGATACCGATCAAGCAAGCGGGCGATCAGGGCATACTGGGAAGCTCGTCGCTTTCGTGGGAATCGGTCACAAACACGGACTGGTACAAGGCTGCGCTGGAGCAGAACGGGCGTACGGTATGGATTCCGACGCAGCCGAAATCGCTCGGCGGCAGCGGATCGGCGACATTCGGCGTGGCGCGTCTGCTGAAAAATACGCTGAACAACGATGCCCAGTATGTGTTTGTTCTCGAAATCAGCCTGAAGGAATTCCAAAATCAATTTGAAAATGTTCATCTCGGCAACGGATCGCGCATCGTGTTGCTCGACCAGAACAACAACTATTTGACGAATGCCGACGAGACGCTGATCGGCCAGCCATCCGACGTTCAGCTTCCTGTCGGAGAGAATGCGAAAGCTTCCGGTACGCTGGAGGCGACGAGCGCCGGCGGGAAGGTGCTGGCTATCTATCAGACGCTGGAATCGCCCGGCTGGCGGCTTCTCGGAACGATTCCGGTCGCCGAGCTGGTGAAGAGCGCCGGCTATATCCGCAATGTGACGGTCATCGTTTCCATATTGGCAGCGGTGCTGGCGGCCGGCATCGGGATTTTCGTGCTTTATACGGTGGCGGTTCCCCTTTCGAATATCCGGAACCTGATGAACGAAGGCGAGAGAGGCAATTTGTCCGTCCGTTCGAAATTGAAACGAAAAGACGAAATCGGCCAGCTTTCGCAAAGCTTCAATCAGATGATGGAGAAAATTACGGAGCTCGTGCAGCAAACGAACGTGACGGCCCAGGATGTGCTTCATACGGCCGGCGAGCTTTCGGAAGCGTCGAAGAAAACGGCGCTCGCCGCCAAAGAAATTGCGGTGGCCACGGAAGAAATTGCCGGAGGCGCGACAAGTCTGGCGATGGAAGCGGAAAGAGGCACGGACCTGACGCTGAACATCAACACCCAGATGAAACGGGTGCTGGACGCCAAAACGCAGATGAGCGCGGCGGCCGGCGAGGTCGAGCAAGCGAGCGAACGCGGAACGACGCATATGAGCATGCTGATCGAGAAGACGGGAGCAGCGGAAGAAATGACCCGCAACATGGTCGAGAAAGTGGACCGGTTGAAAGAAAGCACCCGTTCGATCCGCAAAATATTGGACGTATTGAACAACATTACGAAGCAAACGAACATTTTGTCGCTGAACGCCACGATCGAAGCGGCCCGCGCAGGAGCGGCGGGCAAGGGGTTCATGGTCGTAGCGGACGAGATTCGAAAGCTGGCCGACCAGTCTCGGCAGTCGATCGATGTCGTGGCGCAGATGACGGAGACGATTCAACACGAAATCGACGAGACGGTTACCGCGCTGTCGGACGCTTACCCGATCTTCCAGCAGCAGATCGAGTCGGTTAAAGAGACAAGCCAAATTTTCCATACGGTGCAAGGTCAGATGAATCTGTTCGTGCACAGCCTGCATTCGGTGACCGAATCGATCGGCGAGCTCGATCAGTCGCAATCGGTGCTGTCCGAAGCGATGAGCAACGTGAGCGCCGTCGCGCAGCAATCGTCCGCCACATCGGAAGAGGTCGCTTCGCTCGGCAACGAGCAGCTCCATGTGAGCGAAGAGCTCGTGAAGCTGTCCGACAAGCTGGAGAACGCGTCGCGTCAGCTCAAGGAATCGCTGTCCAAGTTTTCAATATAAGCGAGTGCAATTTCGCCCGGTCCTTGCGGACGCGGAACGACAGGCGGCTGCCGCTATGGCGGCCGCTTTTTTTTGCTTGCAAGCCCCGGAGGCCGTCCTTGCCTTCCGTCAAATCGTCTCCCGTTGGTCGGTGCGCTCCGTCTTTGCTATACGCCCCGGTGGCCGTCCGCGCCTTCCGTCAAATCGTCGCCCGTCTGTCGGTGCGCTCCGTCTTTGCTATACGCCCCGGAGGCCGTCCGAGCCTTCCGTCAAATCGTCGCCCGTCCGTCGGTGCGCTCCGTCTTTGCTATACGCCCCGGAGGCCGTCCGAGCCTTCCGTCAAATCGTCGCCCGTTGGTCGGTGCGCCCCGCCTTTAACACCCTCGTCTCCCGGCCGATTGCCTTGACGAAAAAGCTGCAAAAATACAGGAACTTTGGCCTGAAAAGATGACTTTGGTGCAAAATCCTGCAAAAATACAGTAATTTTGGGAAATTATCGTTTGTTTGGCTTGATCGGGTCCAAAAAACTGCATAATCGCAGTAATTTTCGCATTTTGGTTATTTTACGCCAGAAAATACTGCACTTTTGCAGCATTTTCCTCTATTGTCTCATCTTCCGTATGCCAGTTGCCGCGGAGCCGGAGTAAAGCAAGCCATTTCGGGACTGGTGGCAGTTTACAGCGGGGGTGGAGCGAGCGAATATGGTTCTGGAGCTTCGCAGTGAGGCGCCCGGCGGGGGCGGCGTGAGCGAATAAAGGTCCTGGAGCTTCGCAATTAGTCGCCCAATGGTCGGGTAGGCGAGGGCGAATAGAGCCTGGCCGCCATCCTTGTTTAAGCATTTATCGCGAAACCATATCGTTATCTGACGACGGAGCCGTTTTTCTTGCTTGCAAGCCTCGGCGGCCGTCAGCGCCGGCTTTCCCTAATGATCTTTTGCCCGCCCGGCCGAAACCAAAACCCGGACCCGACGTATAATTCATTAAATTGCGGTCTTCGTCCGCTATCTGTCGTCCGTTAAATTTTTCGAAAATTCCTGAAATTTGTCCTAATTAACGGTCGTTAGTCAATGCGATTGAGTTTGCCATGCGATCGCCATGCGATTGAGTTCGCCATGCGATTGAGTTCGCCATGCGATTGAGTTCGCCAAGAGATCGAATTCGTCATGCGATCGAATTCGTCATGCGATCGATCTACCCTTGATTCGTCGTATTTTGTTCGTATCGCAAACGACGGAGTCGTTAAGCCAAACCTTGCTTCCTTGTTTTGACGGCCGTGGCGTCAAAGACAGGTTTACATAGGGCGATAAAAAAGGGGAGGGTTCAATGAAGAAGAAATTCCTGCCAATCATGATCGGACTGGGAGTATTGGTAGGGAGCGCGTCTGTTATTTATTCCCAATCCTCTGTTTCGCCATCTCTTGCAGACAAAATTAAGGCCGGCTTCGACGCCATACAAGCAAGCTTGAACGAGCAAAAGGCCAAAACGGACGCACCTCTATTGGTTGAAGGCGAAGGAATCCGGATTGATGCCGAACGTTTCATTTTCTACAAGAAGAACCTGGAAGTGATTCACAGCCTGCAAAAAGGGCCGATGTTGACCGACAGTCAGATTATTGACGAAATGATAAAGAAAGAACTGGCGGTTCAATATGCCAAAAAGCTGGGTTTTAAAGTATCGCCGCAAGAAATCGACGAGGTTGTCCGATTCGAGCGGGAATCCTTGAAAAATGCCGATTCGGACAGTGATTTCGTAAAAGAACTTATGAAAAATCGGATTCGGATTACCGGAATGACCGAAGACGATTTTTGGAACAGCGATCTGGTGCGAAATCATTATGAAGAATCGCTGTTGATCGCAAAACTGGCTAGCCATATAGCCGAAGGTAAAATTAACGGCATCACGAACTTGAATGAGTTCCAAAATGGAACTTTTGGCCAGCTCAAAAAACAAGCTGAAAATAAATACCGCTGCCTTGCGGTAGCTTCCCTCATTCCTCTGCCGGTTCCGGTGGGGGAATTTATCTAGGCGGCGGAAAGTAATAAGCCGTTTACGATTTGGCGATAATGGACATTATCGGAATTTTGCGTTTCAGGAGCGGGAAACGGACGGGAATTGGGGAAAGTCGGTCGCGTGCGATTGACGAGGGGATTTGACGTGAAAAGAAGAATGGGGCTGGCGGCGCTGCTGCTGGCATTGCTGCTGTTCGGCAGCGTCGTGCGGCTTGCCTGGCTGCAGCTGGTTTCTCCCGCGGCCGGCATCCGGGCGGCCGAAGACTGGAAGCGAGGGGCCGTCGCGCAGCATCAGCGCAGGCTTGTGCTCGACACGGGCCGGGGCGATTTCGTCGACCGGTACGGCAGGGCGATCACGGGCGAGACGTATCAGGCGCTCGCGCTTTTCCCGATACGTCCTGCTGCGCGCGGGAATGAGCGGGACATGGCCGTCCTGGCCGATATCCTGGGGGTGGAGCCGGCCGCTCTGCGGCGCGAGCTTGACGGATTGCGGGAAGCGAAGTTCTGGCGTCGGGAAGGAGAGGAAGTGCCTTATCCGCTAAGCGAGGAGCAGATTCGCCGGCTGTCCGGGCTGACGCTGGGCGGCGTGCGGGTGCTTCCTTACCGGAACCGGTATCCGGCTTCGTTCCCGGCCAAGCATGCGATCGGTTATATTAGCCAGCATCCCGAGCTCGTGCGGGAAGTTTACGCGAAAGAGCTGGCCAAAGGGACAGTGAAACTGACGGATACGGTCGGCGGCGGCGGGCTGGAGCGGTCGCTCGACCGGCTGCTGCGGGGCACGGGCGCAACGTCGGTATCGTATTTCATCGACGGGACGGATCGGCCGCTGCGGGGGCTCGGGATAAGAGTGTCGCAATCGGACAATCCGTATTATCCGCTGCGCGTCGTCACGACGCTGGACCTGAAGCTGCAGAACGCGCTCGAGGCGTACGCCGATGCGAACGGCCTGCGCGAAGGGGCGATCGTCGTGCTGGACGCCGCCAGTGCGGATGTGCTGGCGATGGTGTCGCGCCCGTCGTTCGATCCTTGGCGGCTGGATGATCCGGCCGGACCGGAGCTGGCCAATCACGCGATTCGCGCGGTCGAGCCCGGCTCCGTATTCAAGCTGGTGACGGCGGCGGCGGCGCTTGAATACGGCGTCGCGGACGAAAATCACGAGCAGTTCGAATGCGACGGGGAGTACGGGAAATACGGCCTGTCCTGCTGGAAGCCCGGCGGACATGGCCTGCTGACGCTGCGGGAGGGGCTGGCCCAGTCGTGCAACATCGTATTTGCGACGCTGGCCGAGCGGCTGACGGCCGCCCAAATCAACCAAACGGCCGACAGACTGGGCATCGGCCGCCAGATCGGCTGGAGCCGGGAAGAAGCGTCCGGCCCGCTGGGGGCGCTGCGGCTGCTGGAGGAAGAGGAGGCGGGAACGGTATTTGCGGGCGGGCGAGTCCCTTCCGTCCGGGACGGCGGATTGCTCGTCCAGACGGGGATCGGTCAGCGTGACGTGCGGGTGACGCCGCTGCAGGCGGCGAATCTGGTCGTCACGCTGCTGAACGGCGGGCGCGTCATGGAGCCGCGCCTCGTATCGGAGATCCGCTATGCCAACGGCCAGCGGATGGCCGCGCTTGCGCCGCGCGAAGGCGCTTCCCGTTACGGCCGGGTATCGCCGGCCGTAACCGGGGCGCTGCTGCGCGGCATGGAAGCGGTCGTCGCCCGGGGCACCGGGCAGTCGATCCGCGAAGGCGCTTGGGCGGTGGCCGGCAAATCCGGCACCGCCGAGACAAGCGCGGCCGCAGCCCGCAACCATCAATGGTTTGCGGGCTACGGCCCGGTTCAATCGCCGCGCTACGCTGTCGCCGTGCTCGCGGCGAATCGGCCGCCCGATTCGGCCAATCGGGCGACCGCCTTGTTCCGCGGCGTGATGGATGTCATCGCCGCGCACGAAAAGGCCGGGAAGGCGTCCCGCTAAAGCGAAGCTTCGCGGGATGCCTTCCCGGCCTGCCGCCGTTTCAGTTCGCGTTCGGCGGCGGTTCCTGCTGGACGGTATCGTATTCGCCCTGCGGCAGCCGGATCCAGCGCCGCAGGTAGCCCTGGTCGTACAGCGCCTTGAGCAGTATCGTCAGAATCGGCGACAGAATGACACCGGCTACGCCGAACAGCGACAGCGAGACGACCATAATGACGAGCATCGTGAAAGCCGATACGCCGAGCGTATCGCCGGTAATTTTCGGCTCCAGAATTTGCCGCGTCAGCACGACGACGAGGAGCAGCGCCGTCAGCCAGATGGCGAGCGAAACGTCGCCGACGATGAACAGATAGATGATCCACGGCACGAAGATCGTCCCGACGCCAAGCAGAGGCAAAATATCGAAAACCGCGGCAAGCAGCGAAATCGACAGCGCATTTTTGACGCCAAGCAGCATGAGCGCGGCGAAGACGACGATGAACGTAATGCTGATCAGCTTGAACTGCGCCTTCAGGTACGCGCCGATACCGCGAAACACGTTGTCCCGCAAAAAGAAAAACGCGTTTTTGAACGTGCGCGGCGTCTTTTCGCTGGCCAGCTTCTTCCAGCTGTTGATCTCGATGCTGAGAAAGTAGGCGAGCACGATGCCGAGCGCAAAGTTGAACACGAACGTCGATACGGACGACAGATAGCCTCCCAGCCGATGAAGAAAATCGGTTGCCACGTTTTGTCCCCATTTGGTCGCCTGGTCGAGGAAGTCATTGATCTGATTCAGCGCCTCGGGCGGGAGCGTTCCGAGCTTCTCCTGCAGATAAGCGGAATTGCTCGCGATTTGCTCGCTCAGAAACCGCTGATATTCGGGCAAGTTGGCAACGAGGCCGTTAATCTGGCTGACGACCATATATCCGGCTCCGAAAAACAGGCCGAGAATGACGATCGTAAACAACAGAACCGATATGCCTGCCGCAATGCTTTTGCTAAGTCCGAGCTTGGCGAGCCACCGTGCGGGCGGCTCGATAAACAGGTAGATCAGAAAGGAGAGAAAGACAGGCGCCGCGATTTTGTACAAATAACTGAAGACGAACATGATCAAAAAGACCGTGAGCGCAATCAGCGCAATGTCGAAGGCGGTCCGCCAATATTTCTGGTAGAAATTGAGCATCGATGTACTCCTTTTTGACAGATATAACATAAATTAATATTGATTGTACTATAGTTATAAGACGATGCCTATAGGCTTGTCGACTTTTCATGCTCGAATTCTCCCGTTTTTAACGGCTGTATGTTACAATTGTATGGTGATGCATGCGATCCGCCGTGACAGGCGGACTTCGCAATCGATACGATATGGTGGGGAAAAGACAATGGAGAATTTACTGTTGTGGGGATTCTACATATTGACGTTCTACGCTTTTCTCCCGGGATTGGTCAGCCGCACGTTCGGTTTTCGCGTTTTCAAGAAAGGGCGGGTCGAACGCGAAATCGCGCTGACTTTCGACGACGGACCCGACCCCGTTTACACGCCGCGATTGCTCGATCTGCTGAAGCGATACAACGCCAAAGCGACGTTCTTCGTCGTCGGCGTTCACGCCGAACAGAATCCGGAAATTCTTGAGCGGATGCATCGGGAAGGGCACATAATCGGCATTCATAATTACGTTCATAAAACGAATTGGCTGATGCGTCCCAAATCCGTCAGAAAGCAAATTCACCGCACCTCCGAAATCGTCAAGAAGGCGACGGGAGAACGCCCGGCCTATTACCGGCCGCCGTGGGGCATCGTCAATCTGTTCGATTTTTCCAATCTCGGCTATTTGCAAATTATTTTATGGTCGGCGATGTTTGGCGATTGGCGCATCCGGCTTGGCGCGGACAGGCTGACGAAGCGGATGATGCGCAAGCTGGCGCCCGGCGAGGTGCTGCTGCTGCACGACTGCGGGCATACGTTCGGAGCGGATGCCGACGCGCCGCAAAATATGCTGATTGCGCTGGAGCGGTATTTGGAGGAAGGCACGCGGCGAGGCTACCGCTTTGTCGCGATCGATGAAATGATCCGTCTTACGGACGAGAATAAGGCGAGGGAATTGGGGCCGTTCAAGCGGCTCATCGTCGCGCTCTGGCTGCTGTACGAGAAGGCGTTCCACGCCGTGTTCCGGCTGAAGCCCGTCGGCGGGGAAAATCCGACTTTCCATTACCGGGTGCGGACCTACGCCGGACAGCATGTCGATATGGGAGAAGGTCGGCAATTGAAGAAAGGCGATACGATTGTCGAGATCCACTTTGACAACCGGATGCTGCAAAATATCGCATCGCATGGCGGTCCGCCGGTGCATACGGCGATCCGGCTGCTGCGCGAAATGGAAAAGGCCATTCCGCAGCTGCTGTCGCAAATCGCCGCCGATCCCGAAGCCGAAAACGCCCGTGCGATGGTCGGCGTGACGATGATTCACCGGGGGGCGGACCGGTTCGGGTTTCAGATCGTCAAGCTGGAGAAAGGATGGTTTGATCGCATGACGCGCCTCTATCTCCGGCTGCTGATGCGCGTACTGACCCCGAAGAAGAAAGGAAACCGGAAGAAAGAACGGGGCAGCGAAGCGATCAATCCGCACATGCTCGTCATGACGATGGACCGGGTTAGACAGATGACCGGCCGCGAACGCGGAGGGGACTCCTCGGCGAACACGCAGGCCGCTCCCGACAAGCTGCAAGCTTCGGATGAAGCGATGGGAGATGCGCCGACCGTCGTCAATTCGCCGTCGGCCATCTGAGATGAGCAGCCCTCCTTATTCGGCCGAAACCTTTAACTGCGTCTCTCGATGCGGAAGGCGTACAATAAAAGAACGTCCGGACATGATCCGGACGTTCTTTTATTGTCGTATTCGTCTTGATTAAATTTTCATGACACCGCCGGTGCTGGCCGAGGTGACGAGATGCGAATAACGGGCCAGGTAGCCTTTCTTCACCTTCGGCTCGAACCCTTTCCATGCGGCGCGGCGCGCTTCCATCTCCGCATCGTCGATCAGCACGTTCATCGTCCGGTTGTTCAGATCAAGCTCGATCAGATCGCCGTCCTTGACGAAAGCGATCGGACCGCCCTCGGCCGCTTCCGGCGAAACGTGCCCGATGCTGATGCCGCGCGATGCGCCGGAGAACCGGCCGTCGGTGACGAGTCCGACCTTGGCGCCAAGACCCATGCCGACGATCTGCGATGTCGGCGCGAGCATCTCCGGCATGCCGGGGCCGCCTTTGGGGCCTTCGTAACGGATAATGACGACGTGGCCTTCCTTGATTTTGCCGCTCGCGATGCCGGCCAGCGCCTCGTCCTGCGAATCGAAGCAGATCGCTTCGCCTTTCATATAGCCGCCGACCGAAGGATCGACCGCGCCGACCTTGATGATCGCGCCGTTCGGCGCCAGATTGCCGAACAGAACGGCGAGTCCGCCGCGCTCGCTGTGCGGGTTGTCGATCGGACGGATGACGTCGTGATTCGTGATCTCGTGGCCGGCTACGTTCTCGCGCAGCGTTTTGCCGGTCACCGTAATGCATTCGCCGTGAAGCGCGCCCTCCTTCTTGAACAGCTCGTTCAGAATGGCGCTGACGCCTCCGGCGCGATGCACGTCCTCGATATGATACTCCGACGCCGGAGCGATCTTGGCCAGATGCGGAACGCGCGACGCCACTTCGTTGATGCGCTCGATCGGGTAATCGATGCCCGCTTCATGCGCCAGCGCGAGCGTATGGAGCACCGTATTGGTCGAGCCGCCCATCGCCATGTCGAGCGCGAACGCATTGTCGATCGCTTCTTTCGTCACGATGTCGCGCGGCTTGATGTCCATCTCGATCAGCTTCATCAGCTGGCGGGCCGAACGTTTGACGAACTCGCGGCGCTCCGGATCGACGGCGAGAATGGTGCCGTTGCCGGGGAGCGCGAGTCCGAGTCCTTCGGCGAGGCAGTTCATCGAGTTGGCTGTGAACATGCCCGAACAGGAACCGCATGTCGGACAGCCGTATTGCTCCAGCTCCTGCAGCCCTTTTTCGTCGATTTTGCCCGCCTGATACGCGCCGACGCCCTCGAATACGCTCGACAGCGAGATCGAGCGGCCGTCGGACGTTTTGCCCGCCTTCATCGGGCCGCCGCTGACGAAGATGGTCGGGATATTGACGCGCAGCGCGCCCATCATCATGCCCGGCGTAATTTTATCGCAGTTTGGGATGCAGACCATCCCGTCGAACCAGTGCGCATTGACGACCGTTTCGACCGAATCGGCGATAATTTCGCGGCTGGCCAGCGAGTAGCGCATGCCGATATGGCCCATCGCGATGCCGTCGTCGACGCCGATCGTATTGAATTCGAACGGGACGCCGCCCGCTTCGCGAATCGCTTCCTTGACCAGTTTGCCGAATTCCTGCAAATGAACATGACCGGGAATAATATCGATATACGAGTTGCAAACCGCGATGAACGGCTTATTGAAATCTTCTTCCTTGACGCCGGCTGCGCGCAGCAGACTGCGGTGAGGCGCGCGGTCGAAACCTTTTTTGATCATATCCGAACGCATTTTTTTAGACGCCATGTTCGTTCCTCCTGAAATGAATGTCCATAAGAACAAGTCTATCACATCCATCGGCGGTTGACTACTACGGCTAAGGCCCGGGGGCGCCGCCGAAGACGGCGGGGCGGGCAGTAGCGGGAGGCTGGCCGCTTAAGGCCAGAACCGTTCTGAAAGTCGATGACGTCGTCATCCCGATACAGCCGGATCGCCTGCCGAACGGGCGCGGCGAAGCGCTGAGACAGGGCAGAGCCTGAACCGCGTCGTTCACTCGCTACAGCGTCAGCATATATCGCAATCAGCGCCGAAACCGCAGTCCGTCCACGGACCGCATCCCGTACGGGGTGCGGTTTTTTCAGCTATGCGGTAAGATGGAACAGATAAAACTTTTTTCAACAAGGCATCGTTAAAGCGAGTGAACAGGCGGCATGGCGGGAATGTTAGTTCCGCCTGCATGAGGTTAAGGAGTGATGGCATGAATCATCGCGTTTTAATTGTGGACGACGAACGGGAAATTGCGGAACTGATCGAAATCTATTTGCGCAACGAAGGGTTTGAAACGCGTCTGGCCCATGACGGGGAACAGGCGCTTGAGCTGTTCGAGCGGGAGACGTTTCATCTTGTCGTGCTCGACATTATGATGCCGAAGCTGGACGGGCTGGAAGTATGCAGAAGGCTGCGCCGCACGCAAATGGTCCCGATTTTGATGCTGAGCGCCAAAGCGGAAGACATGGACAAAATAATGGGGCTGATGACCGGAGCCGACGATTATATGGTCAAGCCGTTTAATCCGCTGGAGCTGATTGCCCGCATCCGTTCACTGCTGCGGCGCACGTATCAGTACAGCCAGCCGGCAGCGTCGGCCTCGGAAGATTCGTCGATCCGGATCGGGGCGCTGCGCATCGACAAGGCGACCCATACGGCTGAGGCTCACGGGAGACCGCTTCATCTGACGTCGACCGAATTCGGCATTCTGCATCTTTTGGCGAGCCATCCGGGCCGCGTGTTCAGCGCCGAGGATATCTTTCAGCAAGTATGGAAAGAAAAATATTTTGAATCGAACAATACGGTGATGGTCCACATCAGCAAGCTGCGGGACAAGCTGGAGCAGGAGCTGGGCGACAAGCTTATCGTGACCGTCTGGGGGGTCGGCTACAAAATCGATGGATAAAGTGACGGTCCGCATGATGGCGCGGCTGCTGCTGCATTTGGTGCTCAGCGCCGTACTTGCCATCGTTACCGAGTTTTTTCTCTTCGTCTTCGGAGATTGGGCGACAATGACGTTTACGCTGCTTCGCCCGCTGCGGGAAATCGCAAGAAGCATCATGTTCATGTTCAGCGATCAGCTGCTGTTCATCGTTCTCTGGATTATGCTGTTCGTGATGTATTTGCTGCTGCTGCAATGGCGCCATTTCCGCTATTTCAGCCAGATCGGCCGCGCCGTCAGCCATATCGCCGAAGGCCATTTCGACTATCAGATTCCGGTCAAGCAAAACAATGAGCTCGGGCAATTGGCGGCGAACACGAACTGGCTGGTCACCCAGTTGAAAAAGTCGCTCGACGACGAACGGCGGGCCGAGCAGACGAAAAACGAGCTGATTACGAACGTGTCCCACGATTTGAGGACGCCGCTGACATCGGTGCTCGGCTATCTCGGACTGATTGAGCAGGACCGCTATCGCGACGAGATCGAGCTGCGCCATTACGTCCAGATCGCGTATGAGAAGTCGAAACGGCTCAATGTGCTCATCAACGATCTGTTCGAGTATACCCGGATGCGCAACGATGCGGTGCCGATTCGCCGCGATCCGCTTAATTTGACCGAGATGCTCGGAGAGCTGCTCGTGCAGTATCACGTGCCGCTGCAGGAGGCCGGCATGACCGGTCATTTGCATGCGGTGGATAAAGTCGTGACGGTCAAAGGGGACGCGGTCAAGCTCGTGCGCGTGTTCGAAAATTTGCTGGCCAACGCGATTGCGTACGGCCGCGACGGGAAACGCGTGGATGTTTTCCTGAAGAAGGAAGAACCGTATGCGGTTGTCGAAATTGTCAATTACGGCGAGCCGATACCGGCGGTCGATCTGCCGAACATTTTCGACCGCTTCTACCGCGGGGACAAATCGCGTACTTCGCGCGCCGATTCGGGCGGCGGCTCGGGGCTCGGGCTCGCCATCGCCAAAGAGATCGTCGAGAAGCATGGCGGCGCAATCGGCGTCGCGAGCGACAGCACGAGAACGGCGTTCCAGGTTCGTCTGCCGCTGGCTCCGCGCGAGGAGCGGCAGACGGAGCAGGCGGTTCCCGCATCGCAGCAAGCCGGCAAAAAATGAATTTGCGGCCTAGGCCGCGGGAGAGGGGAAGACGGCACGATGAAAACGTCTCTGCTGGGTACGAAGACGATTACGCAAATCGGTATTCTGGTGCACGACATCGAAAAGACGGGCCAGGCTTACGCCGAGTTTTTCGGAGTGGAGAAGCCGCAGATCATCGTCACCGATGCGCCCGACATCGCCCGGACGGAGTATCGCGGCGAACGGTCTGAAGCCCGGGCGAAGCTTGCGTTCTTCGATATGGGCTCGCTGCAGCTGGAGCTGATCGAACCGGACCGCAATCCGAGCACCTGGCGCGAGCATCTGGACAAGTACGGCGAAGGGCCTCACCATATCGCGTTCGTCGTCGACGGGATGAAGGAAAAAATTTCGCTGATGGAAGGCCGCGGCATGCCGCTGCTGCAGAAGGGCGAATATACCGGCGGACGGTATGCCTATCTGGACTCGAGCCGCGAGCTGAAGGTGATTATCGAGCTGCTGGAGAATGACCGCTGACCGGGCGCCCGGCGATGTTTGAAAAATCTTAAGGAAATTTTATGATTTGCTTCAATTCTCCTTAAACCGTCCCTTGTACGATAAACGTAGTCGAAAAAGTACGGATGGCTGCGGGAGGATATCAGGATGAAAAAGTGGTTGTTAGTATTGGCGGCGGCCATGGCGGCCGGATTGTTCGTGATGACGGCATCCCTCGAAGGCAGACGGGGCAATGTGCCGGAAATAACGGCCAAATCGGCTTTGCTGATCGATGCGGCAACGGGAAACGTGCTGTTCGAACGCCGGGCGGACGAGCTTCTTCCGCCGGCCAGCATGTCCAAGATGATGACGGAGATCATCGTCTTCGATCACGTGCGCAAGGGCGAGCTTCAATGGGGCGACAAGGTGACGGCAAGCCCGTACGCCGCGGCGGTAACCGGCGCGCAAATCGGGTTCGGAGCCGGCGAGACGCTGACGGTCCGCGAGCTGTTCGAAGCGATGGCCGTCCATTCCGCCAACGATGCGGCGGTCGCTCTTGCCGAGCATATCGCCGGGTCGGAGCGGGAATTTGTCCGCCTGATGAACGAGCGGGCGAAGGAGATCGGCCTGTCCGCCGAGGCCCGCTTCGGCAATGCGACCGGCTTGAGCCCGTCCGATCTGGCCGGATTTGCGGAAGCGGCCGCCGACGAGGAGACGCTGCTGACCGCCCGGGATACGGCCAGGCTGGCCCGTTATTTGCTGCTCGCCTACCCGGAAATTCTGGATATTTCGCGGCGCAATGCCATTACGCTGACGAGCTTGCCGGTGAAGCTGGCCTCGACCAACCAGATGCTGCCCGGCATGCCCTACGCATATCCGGGCAACGACGGATTGAAGACCGGGTATACCGAACGGGCGGGGTACTGCTTCACCGGTACGGTCAAGCAGAACGGCAGACGGCTCATTGCCGTCGTTATGGGAACGGATACGGAGCAGGCGCGCTTCGTCGAGGCCGAGAAGCTGTTCCGGTACGGCTTCGATACGAAGCCGCTTCATCTCGCTCTGTTCCGTCTGGAATCGCGCATTCAATTTGCGGCGTCGGCGTTGACTTCCATGTGGACGGCCTGAAGGCGAGGCAGGTACCGGATTGGAATACGAACGAAATGTTTTTCCAGGCTCACCCCGATCCTTATGGGATTGGGGTTTTCTTATTTATGAAGCGGTCGATTGAATATCGAATAGTGCGAAAGCCTTATGGAGACGCTTTGAAAAACGCCAACAACAAGCAGACGCTTGAAAAGCCTCTCCAGTGCTTGCCTGGGCCAGGCCATAACAGCCGCAACCCTTTCAGATTGACCGTCCGCCCGTTCAACGGTATACTTTTAGCGACAGAAACGCATTATCGTAACCGGGGGCGCGATGGATGACTGATGGAGTGAGGGCATGAACGACAGACGACCGAACGCCGAAGAGGCGGATGCGATCAGAGTCAGGCTGGATGAAGCGTTTCGAAGGGTGAGACGGCTCATTCAGGCGGAATGGAACAAGCATAACGAGCTCGGGCTCGGATTTTCCCAGGGGCGTCTGCTGCTTCTGCTGGCCGAAGGCGGACCGCAGAAAGTAACGGCGATCGCGGAAACGCTCAACATTACAAACGGAGCGGTAACCGGCGTTGCCGATCGCCTGATCGAGCTGGGCTTGGTCAAACGCGAGCGCGGAGAAGCCGACCGCCGCGTCGTCCTGTTGGATATAACGGATGCGGGACGGGAGCTTGTCTCCTTTATATACAAAAAACGGATTCAACTGATGAACCGCCTCTTTCGAGACATGTCGATCGAGGAAATGACGGAGTTGATCGGTTTTTTCGAGCGAATGGTACGCAATCTTGAAAGCGAAGAGGACGATCCGTCCGACGAAACGTAACGAATAATTTATACCGGCTGTCCAGCCGAAAACCTCCGGAACCGGTTGCCGCAAACGGTACGGAGGTTTTTTATTGTTCGTTAAAGACGAAAAATCCGTTGCTTTCCGGAAAAGATTGCGGTACAATGAACCGTGATTTTATTTAATACATTGTGCTAAATAAGAGGTGGACGCATGATCGGCTGGTTGATTGTCGCTTGTGAAATCGGATTCTGGGTATTGGTGCTGGCGGGCTTATTCGCCAGATATATGATGCGGCGGCCCAGGCTGGGCGGAATTTTGCTGCTGCTCACGCCGCTAGTCGATCTGTTTCTGCTTGCGTTTACCGTCATCGATATGAAGAACGGAGCGGAAGCGGGCGTGTTTCACGGGCTGGCGGCCGTTTATATCGGGGTGACGGTCGCGTTCGGACACCGGATGATCCGCTGGGCGGACGAGCGGTTCGCCTACCGCTTTGCGGGAGGAGAGAAGCCGCGGAAAGCAAGCAGATACGGAAGCGAACGGGCGCGCGCGGAGCGTGCGGGCTGGTACCGCCATCTTCTCGCCTGGGCGATCGGCACGGCGCTGATGATGGGCATGATACTGCTTGTCGGAAATCCGGAGCAGACCGGCACGCTTCTCGCCCAGGCGCGGATCTGGACGGTTGTGCTGGCCATCGATTTCATCATCAGCTTCAGCTATACGATCTGGCCCAAAAAAGAAGAACGACGCGCATAGCGATGAGAAGTCGGGCAACATATTCAGATGAGAAGACGTAGATGTTGTGCGGTTCTAGAAAAGAAAGGAACAGACGTTCACGAAATTGAAAGGGGATTATTGGAGAAGCAAGCTCCCATTGCGGAATATGATCTCTACGTTGACAAAGAAACGGGATAAGGCGAACCGATTCCGACTGGGAGCATAAACATATAATCACTACCTATGAATAAACATACCCCGTCATTCATCTCCAAGTGAAAGACCGGCTTCATATCGAAACGCGGTATTAACCTGAGCCGTCCCTGCCGGGGGGCGGCCGGGCGATCCGCAACCTAAGGGTCCGCCGCGGATGGCGGCGGGCCTGATTTTCTCGCGCTTAGACGGGGACGACGAAGTTCCCCGGCCATCGCCACAGTATGCCTTCCGGCTAAGACGCTTTACCGAAAACTGCAAAAGTGCAGGATTTTTGGCCCGAACTGACGACGTTTGAGCCAAATCCTGCAAAGATACAGGAATTTTTATACGATTTTTGCTGATTTAGCCTCAAATGGAAAAAATACTGCACAATTGCAGCAATTTTTGCGTTTTGGCCATTTTCCGCCCGAAAAAACTGCATTTTTGCAGGTTTTGTTCATTCGGCGCACCAAGCCAAATGTGCCCCGGGCGAAAAGATCGCCGTGTTTGCCGGGAAGTACGGTTGCAGCAGTTCCTCATCCACACGGGGGCGTTTTTTTCCTTTTCCGAGATAATTTTTCCCTTCCCTAAAGAAACTTTGCGGTCTCTATATCGGTCAATGTCCGGACAGGCATTAATGTCATCCTTTAAAGCATCTTGCGATAACAGGCTGAACTGCAATTTGCCAGTTGTCCGCCGGTCCTTTCTTTGTGTACAATTTGAATGTGAAAAGGTTTACATTCGCCAATGGTCCATTTTTGCGCGATGCATCAGCCAACAGAGAGGGGCGGTTTCCATGTATGACATCCTGATCGTGGACGACGAAGCGGTCGTCCGGGAGATGATTCTTGAGCTGATTGACTGGAACAGCCACGGTTTCAACTGCGTCGGCCATTGCGAAAACGGAATGGAAGCGCTTGAGGCGGCGATCAGGCATCGTCCCGACGTCGTACTTACCGATATTTCAATGCCGTTCATGGACGGTCTGGAGATGGCCCGCCGGCTGGCGGAGGAGCATCCCCGCTGCCGGATCGTCTTTCTGACCGGATATGACGATTTCGAATACGCCCGGCAGGCGGTCAAGCTCGGAGCGGACGATTATATTATGAAGCCGATTACGGCGGCCGAGCTTCGTGCGCTGCTGGATCGGCTGCGGACGGAGCTGGATGAGGAGCGTTCCCGGCTGGAGGATATGGACCGGCTGCGCCGGCAGCTGAACGAAAGCTTTCCGCTGCTTCGGGAGCGCTTTCTCGAGCGGCTCGTCATCACGGGCATGCGCAGCGGGGAAGCGGAAGAGAGGCTCGCCTATTTCGGGATTGGGCTTGACGGCCCGGACTATATCGTGCTCGCGGTCGACCCCGACCGCTTCCGGGAGCGCGACGGCGCCGAAGACCGGGAGCTGCTGCGCTTCGCCGTGTTCAACATCGTGCAGGAATTGGCGGGAAAGCAAGCCCGGTCGGCGGTATTCCGCAGCCGCGAGGAACGGGTGCTCGCCGTCTTGTCCGGCTTCCCGTCCGACGAATTGGAGGAGCGCGCGCAGCAGCTGGCCGAACGGGTTCGCGATGCGGCGGAGACGTATCTGAATATTACGGTGACGGTCGGCATCGGCCGTTCGGTCGGCGCGCTGCATGAGCTGCGCCGTTCGTATCTGGACGCCGTGACGGCGCTGGAATACCGGCTGCTGCTCGGCGATAACCGCGTCATCAGCATTACGGATATGGAAGGCCGGGAGAGTGCCCGGTTTTTCGATACGGCGAAATGGGAACGAAAGCTCGTATCCGGCATCCGCACCGGCAACGGCGAAGAAGCGGACGAGGCGATAACGGAGACGTTCGCCCATTTGCGAACGGCGTTTCCGACCGTCGAACGCTGTTACATCCAGATTCAGAAAATGATCATCGCGCTGATTCAGACCGTTGCCGAGCTCGGCGGAGACGAGACGGAGCTGTTCGGCCGCGGGACGAATCCGTTTGCCGACGTCTACGCCCGCAAGACGCTCGACGAGATCGAAGAATGGCTGAAGGCGGCTTGCCGCCGCGCAATCGCCGCGGTAGCCGCGGCCCGGACCGATTTTTGCCGGCTGCAAATGTTGAACGCGGAAACGTATATTCGGGAACGTTACGGCGATCCGGAGCTGTCGCTCAAGGCGATTTGCCAGCATCTGCATATGAGCACGAGCTATTTCAGCGCCGAATTCAAGCGGCATACCGGCAAGACGTTCATTGAATATGTAACGGCCGAACGAATCGCCAAAGCGAAGGAGCTGCTTAAATTTTCCGATTTGAAGACTTACGAAATCGCGGCCAGGGTAGGCTATAAGGACCCGCATTATTTCAGCATGATTTTTAAGAAGGCGACCGGGGAGACGCCGAAGGAATATCGGCAGAAAGCGGCTTCGGAGTGATGGCGCGCATGAAATGGTTACCGTTCAAAAGCATTCAGACCAACATGGCGGCGGCGTTCGCGAGCCTCATTCTGCTGACGGTGCTGCTGCTCAGCTTTATCGCCTACCGCTTGTCCACGTCGGCGGTCAGAATGACCGCGGAAGACTATACGGCTGAGCTGGTCCGCCAGGTTAACGCGAACATCCGGACCTATGTCGACAATATGCACACGATATCGTCGCTGGCGCTGAACAACCGCGACGTCCGCTCGTACATTGCGGGCGCCGATTCGATGCCGAAGGAGAAGCGGAAGGAGACCGAGGAGCAGATTTCGGAGTTTTTTCATTCCATTCTGATCTCCCGGAAGGATATCGCCTCGATTAACATTTTCGGCTATGACGGTTCGTTCGTCTCCGACCGGCGGGACGCGGTGCTCAATCCGTACGTCAGCATCGCCGGGCAGTCATGGTACAAGCTGGCCAAAGCCGCCGATGGCGACGTCGTCATCTCGTCGTCGCATGTCCAGCCAATATTCAAGGACGAATACCGCTGGGTCGTATCGCTCAGCCGCGAGCTCCAGCGTGAGGACGGCACGGGCGTCGGCATTTTGCTTGTCGACCTCAATTTCAACGTCATGAACGATATGCTGACGCAAATCGATTTGGGGCAGCGGGGCTATGTCTTCATCGTCAGCCACGACGGCAATCTCGTGTACCATCCGCAGCAGCAGCTCGTGTACAGCGGCTTGAAGAGCGAACGGATTGACGACGTGCTGCGCCAGGGCAGCGGCAGCTTCATGACGGACGAAGGGAAGCAGAGCCGGATCTACACGATACAGGATACGGGATTCGGCTGGAAAATCGTCGGCGTTTCGTACGTCAGCGAGCTGGTCGGCAACAAGCGGCAGATGGATTTGTCGCTGGTCTTGTGGGGCAGTTTTTGCCTGCTCGTCGCGATCGCGCTGTCGGTGCTGCTGTCCCGCAAGCTGTCGCGGCCGATCAAGCGGCTGCAGGAGCGGATGCGGGAGGTCGAACGCGGCAATCTGGACATTTACGTGCCGCCGGACAGCCAGCGCGAAATCGGCCTGCTTGCCCGCACCTTTAATATGATGGTGGCCCAGATCAAGGAATTGATGAGCCAGGTGGTGCGAGAGCAGGAATTCAAGCGGCAAAGCGAGCTTAACGCGCTGCAGGCGCAGATCAATCCGCATTTTCTGTACAATACGCTCGATTCGATCATCTGGATGGCCGAAGCGAAGAAGTCGGAGGAAGTCGTGCTCATGACGTCCGCGCTGGCCCGCTTGTTCCGCAGCTCGATCAGCAAGGACCAGGAGCTGGTGCCGATCCGGACGGAAATCGAACATATCACGAACTATTTGACGATCCAGAAGATGCGCTACAAACACAAGATCGATTACCGCATCGAGGTCGATCCCGCCATTCTCGACTGCCGGACGATCAAGGTGCTGCTGCAGCCGCTCGTGGAAAACGCGATTTACCACGGGTTGAAAAACAAATACGGCAGCGGTCTCATCCATATCACCGGCGAACGAATCGGCGACCGGATCGTGTTTCGGGTCGCGGACGACGGCGTCGGCATGGACGAGGAGACGCTTGGCCGGATATTGCGGCCGGACGGCCGGAAGGCCGAAGGGAGAGGCATCGGCGTCGCGAACGTGCACGCGCGGATTCAGCTGCATTTCGGCAGAGACTTCGGTCTGTCCTACGAGAGCGAGCCGGAGGTCGGCACGACGGTAACGGTGACCATTCCGGCGATCGAGCCGGATGCGGGCGAACATGCGGCGAACAGCGGGCAGCAATCCGAGACGGAGCGCCGGGAAGACGGCGACCGGCCGGGTTCGGGCAAACGTGCGGCGGACAGCGGGCAGCAATCCGAGGCGGAAGCGGCGGATTCCGACGGGGCGTCCGGCGGAAAGGAGGAGTCGCGGTGACAGCCAGATTCGGACGATTGGGCAGGCTGCTGGCGCTGCTGGCGCTGCTGGCGCTGGCGGCCGCGGGAGCGGCCTTCTGCTATGCGGCGGTCCGCTTTGCGGATTTAAGCGGCGGGAACGGCAAGCCGCGCATTACGGTCATTATTAAAGAATCGAAGTCGATGGAGTTTTGGCAAGTATTCGCGGACGGAGCGGAGACGGCGGCCAAAGAATTCGATGCCGACATCGAGGTGATCGGGCCTGAGAAGGAAACCGATATCGACGAACAGATTGCGATGATGGAGGCGGCAGTCGCCCGGAAGCCGGACGCGATCGTCCTGGCGGCCACCGACTTCAACCGGCTTGTGCCGGCCGCCCGGCAGGCCGGCGACGCCGGCATACCGCTCATTATGGCCGACTCGGGGATCAACAGCGATGTGCCGAAAAGCTTTATCGCGACGGACAATGTGGCGGCAGGGGAGAAGATCGGCGGTTTGATGGCGGAGGAACTGGCCGGCCGCGGCGGCAAAGTCGCCATTATAAGCTACGTCCAATGGACGGCGACGCAGCTGGACCGGGAGAGAGGCGTGCGCAACGTGCTGGAAGCGACGCCGGGCGTTGAAATCGTCGGCACCTTCTACAGCGACGGCATCGAGCGCAAAGCCTACGAGATGACGCTGGAACTGCTGAAGGAGCATCCCGATCTGAAAGGCATCGTCGGGCTGAACGAGGCGTCTTCGGTCGGTCCCGGCAAAGCGCTTCGCGACGCCGGTGCCGCCGGCCGCGTCAAGCTTGTCGGCTTCGACAGCTCGATCGAAGAGGTGAAGCTGCTCGAGGAAGGGGTCATGCAGGCGACGGTCGTGCAGCGGCCTTTCAATATGGGGTATCTGGGCGTCAAAACCGCGGTTCAGGCGATTCGGGGCGAGAAGGTGCCGCGCGTGATCGACACCGGCGCTGTCGTCATTACGAAGGCGAATATGTACGAGGACGAAAATCAGAAGCTGCTTTTCCCCTTTGTGGGAGAGTAGCTTTTTTTCTTTTGCATGAAAATAAGATATTCGACTTTTTGTGGAAGTTATTCTATTTTTCAATCGGCTGTATCCGCTTACAATTAGGGAACAGAAAGCAAATTTCGAAGTCGCACCCGGATTCGATACCACCGGCAGCGAAGAATGAACGAGGTGATCGCATGAGCGAAATATTGGTCCGGATGGAAGAGATCAGCAAATCGTTTCCTGGCGTCAAGGCGCTTGACCGGTGCCGGTTCGAGCTGCGCGCCGGCGAAGTGCACGCGCTGGTCGGCGAGAACGGCGCAGGCAAGTCGACGATGATGAAAGTGCTGACCGGCGTATATACGAAGGATTCCGGTACGATCCAGTACAAAGGCCGCGAGTTTGCGCCGGCGAATACGAAAGCGGCGCAGGACGCGGGCATTATCATGATCCACCAGGAGCTGAACCTGGCGCAGGATCTGACCGTCGCGCAGAACATCTTTATCGGCCGCGAGCCGCGTCTGGCCGGGCTGTTCATCGATGAGAAGCGTCAGGAACGGATGGCGCAGGAGCTGCTGGACCGGCTGCACTTGAACGTCAGCCCCCGCACGCCCGTCTCCGAACTGACGGTGGCCAAGCAGCAGATGGTGGAAATCGCCAAGGCGCTGTCGTTCAATGCCCAGGTGCTCATTATGGACGAACCGACGGCGGCGCTCAGCGATTCGGAGATCGAAGACCTGTTCGCCATCGTGGAGCAGCTCCGCCGGGAAGGGGTGGGAATCGTTTATATTTCCCACCGGATGGACGAATTAAAGCGAATTACGGACCGCATTACGGTTATGCGCGACGGCGCCTATATCGATACGGTGAATACGGCCGACGTGACCAGCGATCAAATCATCTCGATGATGGTCGGCCGCGAGTTTTACCACAGCGTCCGTACGGACATCGTATCTGACAGCGGTGAGGTCGTGCTCGAAGTGAAAGGGCTGAACCGGGGCAAAACGCTCAAAAATATCCATTTTCAGCTGCGCAAAGGCGAAATTCTCGGATTCGCCGGCCTGGTCGGGGCGGGACGGACCGAAGTGGCGAGAGCGGTTTTCGGGGCGGACCCGATCGACTCGGGCGAAATTTACATCCGCGGCAAGCAGGTGACGCTGCGCAGTCCGTACGACGCGGTTCGCCACGGCATCGGCTATTTGTCCGAGGACCGCAAACGTTTCGGCTGCATCGTCGATATGGATGTCAAGACGAACGTCGCCATCGCCTCCTACCGTTCGTTCGCCGGTCCGCTCGGCATGATGAAGGACGGAGCGATCGCCAGGTCGGCGGAGCAAATGGTGGAGAAGCTTCGGGTCAAGACGCCGGGAATCGGCCAGAAAGTCAAGTTTCTGTCCGGCGGCAACCAGCAGAAAGTCGTCATCGCCAAATGGCTGGCCCGCAACTGCGACATCCTGATCTTCGACGAGCCGACCAGAGGCATCGATGTCGGCGCCAAAAGCGAAATTTACAAGCTGCTCGACGAGCTTGCCGCGCAAGGCAAGTCGATCATCATGATTTCGTCGGAGCTGCCGGAAATATTGCGCATGAGCCATCGCGTCATCGTCATGTGCGAAGGGCGCATCACCGGCGAACTCAGGCACGATGAAGCGTCGCAGGAGAGCATCATGCGGCTGGCCACGAAGCACATGGCGTAAGCAAGACCATACAAAGGGGGAAACCGGACATGAATCCGTCTGTCGCAACGAACAAGGCATCCCGTTCCCGTATCCCTTCGGGAGCGCTTCAGCAGCTGCTGGCTTTCGCCAGTCTGATCGTCCTTATTATCGTATTTTCGGTATCTTCGAGCAATTTTCTGCAGTTTTCCAATATCGTCGGCATCTTAATGTCGACGGCGGTTATCGGCGTGCTGGCGCTCGGCTCCACCTTCGTCATTATTACCGGCGGCATCGATTTGTCGGTCGGTACCGTTATGACGCTCAGCGCCGTCATGACCGGGGTGTTCATCACCTTCTGGGGAATGCCGGTGCCGATCGGCGTAATAGGCGGCATTCTGACCGGCGCGCTGTGCGGCTTTTTGTCGGGCGTGTTCGTCTCGAAGCTGAAAATTCCGCCGTTCATCGCTACGCTGGCGATGATGATGGTCGCCAAAGGGCTGGCGCTTGTCATCTCCGGCGCGAAGCCGATCTACTTCACGGATAAGCATGCGGAAGGCTTTTCGAAAATTTCGCTTGGCAGCGTGTTCGGCGTGCCGTTTGCCGTCTTCATCTTTTTCGGCGCAGCCATTATCGGCAGCATCTTGCTGTCCCGGACGATTATCGGAAGATACAACTTCGCGCTCGGCAGCAATGAGGAAGCGACCCGGCTGTCCGGGGTCAACGTCAACTTCTGGAAAATCGTCATCTACACGATTACCGGGACATTCACCGGCCTCGCGGGTGTGCTGATCGCTTCGCGGCTGAACTCGGCGAATCCCGCTCTCGGCCAGGGCTATGAGCTGGAAGCGATCGCGGCCGTCGTCATCGGCGGCACCTCGCTGAGCGGCGGCAAAGGGACGATTACCGGAACGGTGATCGGCGCCTTGATTATGAGCGTATTGACGAACGGGCTTCGCATCTTGTCGGTTCCGCAGGAATGGCAGACGGTCGTCGTCGGCCTGGTCATTCTGCTTGCGGTGTACACGGACATTTTGCGTCGCCGCAAATCGGCGTAACGGTCCGGCGCAGCTATCCGCCGTCATCGGCATGACGGGCGGCGGATGCAAATGCCGCTTTCAATTGGCGGCAACGGATCATTATCTGTATACATTGCGAAAAGGGGAGACTAAGGATGAAGAAAAGAACATTCGGCAAATTCGTCACGGTCGCGTCGGCGCTTGCGCTGTTCGCGTCGCTTATGGCCGCATGCGGGAGCAATTCGGAAAGCGCTCCCGGAGGAGAAAGCGCTTCCGGCGGCAACAGCGGAAAAATGTACATTCCGATCGTGTCCAAAGGATTCCAGCACCAATTTTGGCAAGCGGTCAAGCAGGGCGCCGAGAAGGCGGCCGCGGAGCTGGATGTGGAAATTACATTCGAAGGACCGGAATCCGAATCCCAGGTCGACAAGCAGATCGAAATGCTGCAGGTCGCGCTGGACAAGAAGCCGGCTGCCATCGGCTTCGCGGCGCTCGACAGCAAGGCGTCCATTCCGCTGTTGCAGCAGGCGAAGGCGAACAACATCCCGGTCATCGCCTTCGATTCCGGCGTCGAGAGCGACATCCCGGTCGCCACGGCCGCTACCGACAATATCGCCGCAGCCGCTCTGGCCGCTGACAAAATGGCCGAACTGATCGGCGGCGAAGGCGAAGTCGCCATGATCGTGCACGACCAGACGAGCCGCACCGGCGTCGACCGCCGCGACGGGTTCAAAAATCGGATCGAGGAGAAGTATCCGAACATTAAAATCGTCGACATTCAGTACGGCGGCGGCGACCATCTGAAATCGACCGACCTGGCGAAAGCGATTATGCAGGCTCATCCGAATCTGAAAGGGTTTTTCGGCGCCAACGAAGGCTCGGCCATCGGCGTCCTGAATGCGGTAAAAGAGATGAATAAGCAGGGCAAAATCGTCATCATCGGCTATGACTCCGGCAAGCAGCAAATCGACGCCATCCGCAACGGCGAGATGGCCGGCGCGATTACGCAAAACCCGATCGGCATCGGTTATGAAACGGTGAAGGCGGCCGTTGCGGCGGCGAAAGGCGAGAAGGTCGAGCCGAACATCGACACGGGCTTCTTCTATTACGACAAGTCGAACATGGATGACGAAGAGATCAAAGCGGTGCTGTACGAGTAAGATTGAAGGAATGAAGGCAAGAAAGGAATATCCGAACGGCAGCAGAAGAGGAGGCCGCAATGGAATTTTATATCGACACGGCGGATCTGGCGCAAATTAAAGAAGCGATGTCATGGGGCATTCTGGAGGGCGTGACGACCAACCCGTCGATCGTCGCCCGCGAGAAGCGCGGTTTCGAGGAATTGATCCGGGAGATCGCCCGGGAGACGCCGGGCAAAGTCTGGTGCGAAGTCATCGGCACGGACGCCGACACGATGGTGGAGGAAGCCCGCATGTTCCGGAATTGGGCGGATCGCGTCGTCGTCAAGCTGCCGATGGGCGCCGAAGGCGTCAAGGCGGCGAGCCGCCTGTCCAAGGAAGGAATCGAGACGAACATGACGCTCGTCTACTCGGTCGGGCAGGCGGTGCTGGCGGCCAAAGCGGGCGTCGGGTATGTCAGTCCCTATCTTGGTCGGGTTGACGATGTGGCATGGTCCGGCGCGACGCTGATCGGCGGCATCGTCGAGACGTTCGCCCGTCTCGGCTTGCCGACGAAAGTGATCGCCGCCAGCGTCCGCGGGCCGCAGCAGGTGCTCGATATGCTGAACCTCGGCGTGCACGCGGTGACGACGTCGTACTCGGTATGGGCGGCGATGATGAAGCACCCGATGACCGATATCGGACTGGAAGGCTTCTTGCGGGACTGGAAGGAAGCCGGTTTGTAACGAACCGGCGCAAGCGGAAGCGGCTGGCCGGTTCCGGCTGCAGGGGATCTGTCGTTCCCCCGGCCGGAGCCGGCCATTCGCGCTTTGACGGAATTACAGGACGAGGCTGACAAGGGAGGCTTGACGATGTCACGCTACATCATGGCGCATGATTTGGGAACATCCGGCCACAAATGCTCGGTGTTTGACTTGAACGGACAAGCGGTAGCTACAGCGTCTCTGTCTTATCCGACGCATTATGGCGACCGCGGCGAGGCCGAGCAGCATCCCGACGATTGGTGGGACGCGGTCGTACGGACGACGCGCGCCGTCCTGGAGCGCGTCGAGCCGTCCGCAATCGCCGCGGTCGGCTTCAGCGCCCATATGATGGGCGTCTGCCCGGTGGACCGGTCCGGCCGTCCGCTCGGACGGGCGATCATTCATGCGGACACCCGCAGCGCCGGGTTGGAGTCCGAGGCGTTCGCCCGGATGGACGAGGACCGTTTCTACGAGCGGACCGGCAACCGGATCGACAGCCATTATCCGCTGCTCAAGCTGATGTGGCTGAAACGGAACCGCCCCGATACGTATCGCGCGGCGGCGTATTTCCTGCAGCCCAAAGACTATTTGGTCTTTCGCATGTCCGGAACGCTCGGCATCACCGATTTCTCCGACGCTTCGCTGTCGGGTATGTTCGCCATCGGCAGCTGCCGCTGGGACGACGACATTTTGTCGGCTTTCGCTATCGACCGGGCGAAGCTGCCCGATATCGTCTCGTCGGCGACAGTGGCGGGAGGTGTGACGGCGGAAGCGGCGGCGGCGACCGGGTTGGCCGCCGGGACGCCGGTCGTGCTCGGCGGCGGCGACGGCTCGTGCGCCGCGCTCGGCGCCGGCGCGATCGCGCCGGGGGACGCTTATGTCTATCTGGGGACGACGGCCTGGGTGTCGCGGGCTTCCGCCTCGCCGATCGCGGACAAGGAGAAGCGGATCTTCACGATGTGCGGCCCGGAGGCGGGATTGTACTATGCACTCGGGACGATGCAGACGGCCGGCGCCGCCCATCAGTGGGCGGTGCGCGAGCTCGGCTCGCGCGAGGCGCTGCTGGCGGAACGGGACGGCCAATCGCCTTACGGACTGATCGAGGATGAAATCGCCCGGATTCCCTGGGGTTCGGACGGCCTCCTGTTCCACCCGTACTTGCTGGGCGAGCGGTCCCCGATATGGGACGAGGAGGTGCGCGGACTGTTTTTCGGGCTGGACGCCCGTCATACCCGTTTCCATATGCTGCGCGCCGTTATGGAGGGCGTCGGCTATGCGCTCCGGTCGATCGCCGAGCCGCTGCAAGGGCGGGAGCCCGCCGCTTGCTATACGGTTATCGGCGGCGGCATGAAAAGTCCGGCCTGGCGCGCGATTATCGCCTCCGCCCTGGACGCGCCGATCCGCGTGCCGGCGCAGACGGAGGAGGCGACGTCCCTCGGAGCGGCGATGTCGGCCGGCGTGGCGGCCGGCATCTATTCCGGCTATGCCGATGCGCGGCGCCGGTTCGCCGGGGAGGTCCGCGAGATCGTGCCGCAGGCCGACCGCGAGCGGGTGCTCGCGGGATACAGTCTATTCCGCGAGCTGTACGCCAGGCTGCGCGATTTGTATCCGCGGCTGCGGACACTGCGCGCATAATGCGCGGCCGGCTCTGGGCCGCAAACGGGATGCGGCCGGCCGTAAACGGGGGCCGCAGCCGGGTCGTGGCCGGGCCGCAGACGACCGCGAACGGGTCGGAGCCGGCCACAGACAAGGCCACAAAATGGTCACAGACCGGCCGTAGCAGGGCCGCAACGTGCCGCCAACGGCCACAGCCGAACCGCAAACGGGCCGCAGCCGGGCCGCGAACGGGATGCAGCCGGGCCGTAAACGGGGGCCGCAGCCGGGTCGCCAACAGCCGCAGACGAGGCCGCAGTCGGGCCGCGCCGCGCCTTCGGGCGTCCGGCGCGGCCTGTCTGCGTTGCGCCGTACGGACGCCGCCATGCGCACGCCGCCGGGCCTGGCGGTCCGCCTTCGCTTTTTTTCCGCAGGCGCCGGCTTCCCCTTTTGTCCAAGACGGGTCCATGCGTTATACTAAATGAGCAACCATTCACCGGCAAGAAGCGGAGGAATGAAACGCTCGTGTTCAGACTGAAGGAAATAAGGGCGGCAGGCGTACTGGCTGTCGACGAGCTGGCGATTCCCGAAGGCCGAGTCGTCTGCATGACAGGAGAGAGCGGCAGCGGCAAAACGACGCTGCTGAAGCTGCTCAACGGCATGATGCCTTACGACTCGGGGGAAATCTATGTAAGAGGCGAGCCGTTGTCCGCCATAGATCTCGTGGCGCTGCGCCGGCGCGTCATTATGTCGCCGCAAAACGCGGTCCTGTTCGGCTCCACCGTGCGCGACAATTTGCAGGCCGGGCTCGGCTTTTCCGGCCGGCAGCCGGCATCGGCGGAGGCGCTGCGCGAAGCGCTGGAGACGGTCTGCCTGCTCAAGGAGCCGGACGACAGGACGGATACGCTGTCCGGGGGCGAGAAGCAGCGGCTGGCACTGGCGCGCGTGCTGCTGATGGAGCCGGAAGTGTGGCTTATGGACGAGCCGACGTCGGCGCTCGACGAACGGACCTCGCTGGAAGTGATGGCCCGGCTTGTGCGGCGAATGAAGGCCGGCGGCCGGACGATCGTCATGGTTACCCATTCGCCGTCCGTCGTCCGCTCGTTTGCCGAATTTCTCATCGAAGTTCGGGCCGGACGGGTCGTCCGGGCGGAAGAGGTGAAATCGTGAACGGACCGATCGACCTCGAATGGTACCGGCTTGCGGCCGCTTATTTGTTCGTGCTGCTGCCGCTTGCGATCGTCAAGTGGAAAGGCATCAACCGCGAGCGGGATATTGCCGTCGCCGCTTTCCGCATGACGGTGCAGCTCATTCTGGTCGGCTACCTGCTGCAATATGTGTTCGTCAACGCCCATCCGCTCTATACGATCGTTCTGGTCGGCATCATGGTCGCCTTTTCGATCCGCACCGTGCTGAATCGGGCGAAGCGCAAGGCCGGCCCCCGGCTGCGGCGATGGATCGCGCTGTCGATGATGACGGGCATCCTGTTCAGCATCGCCTATTTTATCCTCGTCATCATCGGGCTTGAGCCGTGGTATGAGCCGCGCTACGTCATTCCGATCGCCGGGATGATCGTCGGCAATTCGATGACCGGGATAGCGCTCGGCGTCAATACGCTGATGGAAGGCATGGAAAGCCGCAGGGCGCACATCGAGGCGGCGCTTATGCTCGGGGCCACGCCGAAGCAGGCGTGCCGGGACATCGCCAACCAGGCGTTCGACGATGCGATGCTGCCGACGATTCATTCGATGCTCGGAATGGGCATCGTGTTTCTTCCCGGCATGATGACCGGCCAGATTTTGGGCGGCGCTTCGCCGCTTGTCGCAATCGAGTACCAAATTGCGGTCATGCTCAGCATGCTCGGCAGCGTGGCGCTGTCCGCGCTGATGTTCGCCCAGTTCGGCTACCGCTTCTATTTCAATTCGCGGCAGCAGCTCGAAAGCGGCGAATCCCCAGTTCAATGAAGGAAAGGCGGAATGAATCCATGGCAACGGCCAACGAAACGATCGAACGGCTGCTTCGTCACCGCTCCGTCCGCCGTTTTACGGACGAGCCGGTCGGCCGGGAGCGGCTTGAGCTGATCATCCGCAGCGCGCAGATGGCGTCCACTTCAAGCAACATGCAGGCTTACAGCGTCATTGCCGTGGACGATCCCGACAAACGGCGCCAAATCGCCGAATGGGCCGGCGGGCAGCGGCATGTCGAGCAGGCGCCCGTATTTCTCGTCTGGTGCGCCGACCTGTACCGCTTCGGCGAAGCGGTGCGCATGCACGGCGGATCGTTCGAACCGACGCTCGAATATTTTATCGTCAGCACGGTCGACGCCGCGCTTGCCGCCCAGAACGCCGCGGTTGCCGCCGAATCGCTCGGTCTCGGCATCGTCTATATCGGTGGCATCCGCAACCGGCTGTCCGACGTGGCGGAGCTGCTGCAGGTCCCGCCGCTCGTCTATCCGGTTTTCGGCATGTGCATCGGCGTTCCCGCGGACGACCCCGACATCCGTCCCCGCCTTCCGCTTGAGGCGGTGCTGCACCGGGAGGCTTACGACGCCGCGGGGCAGGAAGCGTATATTCGCCGGTATGACGAGACGTACAGGCAGTATGCGGCCGGGAGGAAGGGCGGCACGAAGCAAACGACCTGGTCGCGGGACATGGAGGCGCGTACGCGCTATCCGTCCAGACGTCATGGCGAAGTGCTGCGCCGGCAAGGGTTCCGGTTCGAGGAGTAGCATTTGACAAGGAGAGTTGAAGCATCATGGTATCGCTTGGTTTGATCGGAACGATTGTCGGGATCAATGTCGCATATGTGTCGATTTACACGCTCAGGCTCATTTTGACGATCAAAGGTCGGAAAGCGGCGGCCGCGCTCATGTCGGTCATCGAAGTGTTCATTTATTTGACCGGTTTGAATCTGGTTCTGCAAAATCTCGACAATCCGGTCAACATGATCGCGTATTGCATCGGTTTCGGGCTGGGCGTCTATTTGGGCAGCGTCATTGAAGAATATTTGGCGCTCGGCTATACGGTGGTGCAGGTCATCGTCGATTCGCTGCAGATGGAGCTGCCGAACGAGCTGCGCAAGCTCGGCTACGGCGTCACGTCCTGGGAAGCGCGGGGAAGGGACGGCGGCCGGCTCGTCATGCAGGTCCTGGTGAAGCGAAGCAACGAGCGGCGGATGATGGAGACGATCAACCGCATTTCGCCCAGGGCATTCGTCATCTCGCATGAGCCGAAGCATTTCAAGGGCGGGTTCTGGGTCAAGCTGACGAACCGGTAGATGTGGAGTTTCCGGGATTAAACAATTGACGGTAAAGCGCGGTACATTTAATAATAGAGTTGTATAAAGGGGATTTCGCGCCAAAAAACGTTGCGCGTCAACGCGTTATGGCTTTTATCCGTTAAAGCGGAAAGGTTGCGCAAATGCATATTTGACGTGTAGGAATTTCCCGGAAACGCCAAATTCGAGAGAGGGGATATCAGGTTGAAAAAGAAGCTTTGGTTGTCATTGGCGCTTGCCGCCACGATGGTCGTCGGCGCGGCTTGCGGCGCAACCGGGGACAAGGCTGGAGAAGGCGGTTCATCCAGCGGAGGCAGCGGCGGAGCCCAAGGAACCGGTGCCGGTCAGGAGCAGAAGACGTATACGATCTCCATTTCGCAATATTTGAGCCATCCGTCGCTCGACGCGACCCGCGACGGCTTTCTGGCTGCACTGAAAGACGGCGGCTTCGTCGAAGGGGAAAACCTCAAGATCGATGAAAACAACGCGCAGGACGATTCGACCAACAACCTGTCGATCGCGCAAAAAATTGCCGGCAGCAAGAGCGATCTCGTGCTGGCGATCGCGACGCCTTCCGCTCAAGCCGTCGTACAGAAGGTCAAAGACCGTCCGGTGCTGTTCGCCGCGGTGACCGACCCTGTCGATGCCAAAATTATCGGTTCGATGGACAAGCCGGGCGGCAACGTTACCGGCGCTGCGGATACCAATCCCGAGGCCACGATCCGGCTGATGGATTTTGTCGCGGAACATTTTCCGAACGTGAAAAAAATCGGCATTATTATCAACAAGGGCGAACCGAACGCGGTCGTCATGTCGAAAAACGCGAAGGAAGCGCTGGCCAAGCACGGTATCGAGCTGGTGGAGGCCGCCATTACCAATTCGTCCGAAGTGAAGCAGGCCGCCGAATCGCTTGTCGGCCGGGTGGACGCGTTCTTCATCACGCTGGACAACCGTGTCGTCAGCGCCGTCGATTCGATTATCCAGGTTGCCAACGCGAACGATATTCCGTTCTTCTCCAGCGACCGCGATACGGTCGAGAAAGGCGCTTTCGCCACGGTCGGCTTCAAATATTACGACCATGGCTACCAAGTCGGCGAGATGGCCGTCGATATTTTGAAAAACGGCGCGAATCCGGGCGACATGAAAGTTACCGTGCCGGAAAAGCTTGACCTGATTCTGAACCTGAAAGCGGCGCAGGAGCAAGGTATCGAAGTGACTGACGAAATGAAAGCCGGCGTGCAGGATCAGCAAAACAACATCATCGAGTAAACGGCAACAGAAGGGGTGGGCGGATACTCACGTCCCCCCTTTTTCTCGGTTCTGAAGGAGTGATGGTTTCGTGGTTCAAATTACCGGAGCGCTTGAGCTCGGGCTGCTGTATGCGTTAATGGCGCTCGGGGTTTATATAACGTTCCGCATTCTCGATTTTCCCGATTTGACGGTCGACGGCAGCTTCACGACGGGAGGGGCTATCGCCGCCGTCCTGATTACGAAGGACGTCTCGCCCTGGTTGGCGACGATCGCCGCGTTCGCCGGCGGCATGCTGGCGGGCGCCTGTACCGGACTGCTGCATACGAAAGGCAAGATCAACGGGCTTTTGTCCGGCATTCTAATGATGATCGCCCTTTATTCGATCAACACGCGCATCATGGGCGTGCCCAACATTTCGCTGATCGGCGTGGATACCGTGTTTTCCGGCATCTCCGTGCTCGTCATGATGCCTATCGTCGTCGTGCTGATCAAGCTGCTGCTGGACGGCTTTTTGCATACCGACTTGGGTCTTGCGCTGCGGGCGACCGGAGACAACGAGCGGATGATCCGCAGTCTCGGCGCCAATACCGATACGACGAAAATTATCGGCGTTTCGCTGTCCAACGGTCTCGTCGCGCTTTCCGGCGCGCTCATCGTCCAGCAGTCGGGCTTTGCGGATATTTCGATGGGGATCGGCATGATCGTGATCGGACTCGCTTCGGTCATTATCGGAGAGGCGATCACCGGAGCCCGCAAAGTGTTTTGGGTGACGCTTGCCGTCGTGATCGGTTCGATCGTTTACCGGCTCGTCGTCGCGCTGGCGCTGCGGGTCGAATGGCTGGAAGCGTATGACGTGAAGCTGATTACCGCCGTCATCGTTATTTTCGCGCTTGTATTCCCCTCGCTGCAGCGTTCGGTCAGCCAGAAAAAGACGGCACGCAAACGTTCGGCCCAGCTGCTGGGCGCGGGCGGGCAGCCGGGTGCGGGAGGGGAACGCTGATGCTGGAAATTTCGAACGTATCGAAGCTGTTCAATCCCGGAACGGTCGACGAGAAGATCGCCCTGGCCGGTATCCGCCTTCATCTGAACCCGGGCGATTTCGTCACCATTGTCGGCAGCAACGGAGCGGGCAAATCGACGCTGATGAATATGATTTCGGGCGTGCTGAAGCCGGATACGGGGGAAATCCGGATCGACGGGCGGAACATTACGGCGCTTCCGGAGTTCAAGCGGAGCAGCTGGATCGGCCGCGTCTTTCAGGACCCGATGGCCGGAACGGCGCCGCATATGACGATCGAGGAAAACCTGGCGATGGCTTACCGGCGCGGACAGAGCCGGGGTTTGCGCTTCGGCGTCAACCGGAAGAAGCGCGAGATGTTCCGCGATCAGCTTAGCCGTCTCGGCATCGGTCTCGAGAATCGTCTCGGCGCCAAGGTCGGCCTGTTGTCCGGCGGCGAGCGTCAGGCGCTCAGCCTGCTCATGGCGACGTTCACGAAGCCGCAAATTTTGCTTCTGGACGAGCATACGGCGGCGCTCGACCCGAACCGGGCCGAGCTGATTACGGCGCTTACCGACTCGATCGTCCGCGAAATGAAGCTGACGACGCTGATGGTGACGCACAACATGGAGCAGGCAATCCGTCTCGGCAACCGTCTCATTATGATGGACAAAGGCCGCATCATTCTCGATATCGAAGAAGAACAGAAGAAGCATCTGACCGTCGAGCGGCTGCTTGGCGAATTCGAACGGATCAGCGGCAGGAAGCTGGCGGACGACCGGGTCGTGCTGGGCTGACGCCGGCAATAGAGGTTATACGGCTTCGCCGGTTTGCGGCGAAGCCGTTTGTCGTATTTGCACATCCCGGAAATTTCCATTCGCTCTCTCGCTTGACACATTCGACGGTCCAAGGTAAGATCAAGACATAAATAGTTCGTTGCGAAAAATGGGAACGTTCCCAAAATTCGATGCAATGAAGCCGCGAGTCGATGAAGTCACACATCGATGGAGCCGCGAATCGATAAAACCACGCGCCGATGATGCCAATCGTCGATGATGCCCGCACCGGGCATGACGACGCCATGGCATGATCGCCGCATGCGGGAAAGCGCTGTATAGTGGCTGTTCTCGCACGCTTTTGCTGTAAGGATTAATGATTGCCGGACATTCCAAAGCAAATGGAGGCGATCGAAGATTGTTTTTCGCAATAAAATGGGAACGTTCCCGAAAAGTCGTGCCAGATGGCTTGCATAACTTGAAAGCGGTTCATTTTCCGCGAAAATGGGAACGTTCCCAAAATAGAATTCGCAAATTTTCCGAATCCGGAAATGATCGCGTTTTCGAGGGGAATTTGCGTATTTTATTACGGCGATACGCACCATTATTTTTGAAAAACGGGGGATGGCAATGGGGCCGACAATTCATGATGTAGCGCGACTTGCGGGCACATCCAAAAGTACGGTTTCGCGCTATTTGAACGGACAGAAGGTGAAGAAAGAGACACAGGAGGCGCTTGAGCGGGCGATCCGGGAGCTGAATTTTCACCGCAACGCCAATGCGCGCCGGCTGGTCATGAGCAAAACGAACACGATCGGCGTCATCGTCGACGATATTTCGAACATTTTCTATTCCGGCATCATCCGGGGCATCGAGCAGGTCGCCAAGCTGAAAGGATATAACTGTATTTTTCTCAGCTGGACTTCGAACTATAACAACGAAATTTCATTTCTGAACCTGTTGTACGAGGGCCAGGTCGACGGTCTTATCCTCGTCAGCTTCCGGAAACGCGAACCGGAAGATTTGATGAAGATTAAAGAGACGACTTATCCGGTCGCGATTATTGGCGATCACGGGGAGATGGACGGCCTGTTCTCGGTCGATGTCGACAATGCGGCCGGCGTCGCCGACATTGTCGCTTATTTGCACGGGCTTGGACACCGCCGGGTCGCGTACATCGCCGGTCCCGCGCATGCGGCCGCGAACAAGTACCGGCTGAAAGGCTACCGGCAGGCAATGGAGCGGCTCGGCATGACCTACAATCCGGACCTCGTCGTCGAATCGGACTGGAGCAACCAGGGCGGCTACGAGGCGATGAAGCGTCTTATGGCCGTCAGAGGCTTCACGGCCGTCATCGCCTCCAACGACGAGACGGCTATCGGCGCGCTGCGGGCGGCGCAGGAACAGGGATGGACGGTGCCGGAGGAGCTGTCGATCGTCGGTTTCGACGACATTACGATATCCGAATGGGTCTATCCGTCGCTGACGACGGTTCGCCAGCCGTTTCTGGAAATGGGAAAGCAGGCGGCCGAAGGCCTGTTCGACAAAATTGAAGGTACGAATCGGTTCAGTCCGGTGAGCCGTCTGCTGAAGCCGAAGCTGATCATCCGCGATTCCTGCGGGCAAATTGAAGCAAAGGATTGAATCCGATGAATACGAAAGTGAACAAATCGTATTACGGCTATTTCTTCATTGCGCCGTTCTTTGTCGGCTTTACCGTTTTCGGTCTGGTGCCGATTTTGTATACGCTCTACTTAAGCTTTATGAAATGGGACGGCTTCACCGATCCGGTGTACGTCGGGCTGGCCAACTACAGCCGGCTGCTGCAGGACAGCTTCTTCTACCAGACGATCGGCAACACGCTCATCATATGGATTTTGTCTATCGTGCCGCAGCTCATTCTGGCGCTGCTGCTTGCGCTCATCCTGAATGAGAAATTCGTGCGCGGCAAGCACTTTTTCCGGGCGGTCTACTTCTTCCCGCACATCGTGACGCCGGTAACGCTCGGGGTTATGTTCAGCCTCTTGTTCGACTGGCAGACAGGCAGCGTCAACAAGCTGCTGATGAGTGTCGGCATCCTTCAGGAGCCGTTCAACTGGTTCAACAGTCCGCTCTGGTCGCGGATCATTGTGGCGCTTGTCACGTGCTGGCAATATTTCGGCTTTAACATGATCGTTTTCATCGCCGGCCTGCAAGCTATCCCCGAAACGGTCTACGAGGCGGCGGAGGTGGACGGCGCGACGAGAACCCAGATCGCTCTCAAAATTACGCTGCCGCTGCTGCGGCCGGTATTTCTGTTTACGTTCATCACGTCGGTAATCGGCGGCCTGCAGCTGTTCGATTCGGCGCTCATGCTGGGGGCGGGCCCGGAAAACTCGACGCGGACGATGGTCATGTACCTGTATGAAACCGCCTTTAAAAACTTCGATTACAGCTACGGCTCTGCGGTCGCTTTCGGCATCTTTGCCGTCGTCATGTTCTTCACGGCGGTTACGGCCAGAGCGTCGAAACTGAAAGAATAGGAGGAGCGGCAGCCATGCAAGGAGCAACGAAACAACCGATCGCGGTCGTCATCATCCTTTACGCGTTTCTGATCGCGGTGGCCATTACGTGTTTATTGCCGTTTTACAGCATGTTCATTACGTCGACGCACGCCAATTCCGATATCGCCAGACGGCTGTTGCTGATTCCGGGCGACCAGTTCATGGCCAACTACGAACGGCTGATCGATACGGTCAATATTTGGCGGGGGTTCCTGAACACCGTATTCATCACGGTGACGGCGACGGCGATCAACCTGTATTTCGCGGCGCTCGGCGGCTACGGCTTCTCCAAGTACCAGTTCCGGTTCAAAGGGTTTTTGTTCCTGTTCGTGCTCGGCACGATGATGATTCCGGGGCAGCTTGGCATTATCGGCTTCTACAAGCTGATGGACGCGTTCCATATGCTGAACACGTACTGGCCGCTCATTTTGCCGTCGATTTATAACGCTTTCGGCATTTTCCTGATGAAGCAGTTCGCCGATTCGTCGGTTCCGACGGAAATTATCGAATCGGGCCGGATCGACGGCAGCGGAGAACTCGCCATCTTTCACCGCATCGTCCTGCCGCTGATGGGACCGGCTATGGCGACGCTCGGCATCTTCGCATTCATCGGCAAGTGGAACGACTTTCTGAACCCGATGATCATTTTGTTCGACAACGAGCTGCAAACGCTGCCGGTCATGATCGCAAGCGTAAAATCGCAATTTTCGTCCGACTTCGGCGCGCAGTACGTCGGCATCGTGATTTCCGTCGTGCCGATTCTCATCTTCTTCTCGTTCATGTCGAAACGGATTATCAGCGGCGTGGCGGCGGGAGCGGTGAAAGGCTGAAGCGGGCCGCGCGGAGGGAAATCTGATGGGAGGTGATGCCGGGGCACGGTTGTCGGCTGAAACGGTTTGGGATTCGTATCGGTGCTTTTACAAGGAAGGGTCGAAAGGATCAGACAAGTCTGAACAAACTTAAGGGGCGATCACGATGAACTTGAAGAAATGGTTTGTGGCAACGCTGGCCATCATGATGGTTGTGAGCCTTCTGGCCGCCTGCGGCGGCAAAAGCGGAGACGGCGCACAGGACAGCGCCGGCAATACAAACAGCGAAACATCAGGCGATACGTCCGGCGATACGTCCACCGCGCCGGGCGGGGAGACGGGCGAGCTCAAGGGCAACCTCGTCATCTGGACGTTCTTCGACCAGGTCAATGAAATGGCGAAAAAATTCGAGGAGAAACATCCGGGCGTCAAGGTGGAAGTGAAAATGTTTCCCGGCGACCAATATCAGACGAAGCTGCTGACGGCGCTGCAGTCCGGACGCGATGTGCCGGATATATTCGATCTGGAACGGGCGTATATCGGCAAATTTATCGACTCTCCGTTCGTAGCCGATTTGTCGGCGATGGGCGCGGACGAACTCGTTCAAAATTACATTCCGTACGTGAAGGAGCTTGGCGTTTCGGCAGACGGCAAAGTGCGGGCGATCTCCGATCACTCCTCTCCCGGCGGCTTCTGGTATATTCGGGAAAATGCGAAAAAGTATCTCGGTACCGACGATCCGGACGAAATCAGCGCGATGGTCGACAGCTGGGATAAAATTATCGAGCTTGGCCAAAAGGTGTACGCCGAAAGCGGCGGCAAAGTGCATCTGATCGCCAATGCGGGCGATGTGTTCGATATGGCCGCCTACAACGTCGAGCCGTGGGTGAAGGACGGCAAGCTGAACATCGATCCGAAATGGCAGGAATATTATGAGGTGCAAAAAGAAATCCGCAACAACAATGTCGACGCCAAACTGCCGTTCATGTCGGCCGGCTGGGGCAACGCCCTGAACGACGGCAGCGTCGTGCTCGTCTCGATGCCGGCATGGGCCGGGTTCATGGTCGACAACAAGGACGACAAAGCGGTCGGCAAATACGGCGTGGCGAAGACGCCGCTCGGTTTCTATGTCGGCGGCACGTATCGGGCCATTTACGAGAAATCCGAAAACAAGGAGCTTGCCTACGAATTTATCAAATATATCGCGAGCCCGGAATGGCAGGAATACAACCTGAACAAGACCGGCAATATGCCAGGCAATGCCGAAGTATACGAGAAAAACCTGGACACGTTCAAATCGCCGATGTTCGGCGACCAGAACATTCTGAAGCCATACTATGAAATGGTCAAAGCGATGCCGGGACTGAAAGCGGATAAATACGGCGAGGACATTTTGAGCAAATGGCGGAAAGTCGCCGGTGAAGGTATCACGAACAATACGCCGTACGAGGATGTCGTCGCCGCATTCAAAAAAGAAGTGAAAAACGCGTTCCCCGAGCTGCAGATCGACTGACAACGGATACTTTGACAAAAAAAGAGAGAGGGCGGCTGCTTCTCGCGCCAGAAGCAGTCGCGAATTTTTTCGAGTGGGAGGAGCAAACCGATGAGCAGCTTGCACGATTACATCGCATCGATCCGGATTATCGACGGACACGAGCATTTGGCCACACCGAAGCTGCGGCGCCAAGACAAGACCGGTCTGTTCGGCCTGCTGCATTATTTGGAATCCGATTTGATCGCCGCCGGGATGGAACGGAACGCGTTGAAGCGTCCGGGCATCGGCGAGGAGGAGAAAGCGGCGGTCTTTTTGAAATATTGGGAAAGAACGAAAAATACGACTTACGCGCGCATGTTCCGGACCGCGATGGAAGATTTGTACGGTATGAAGGACTGGAGCGTGAACGGGCTGCTCGAGCTGCACGGCAAGGTGCTGGAGGCATCGGCCGACCCGGAGAAGCTGTACCGCCGCGTGCTGGTGGAAAAATCGGGCATCGATGTCGCCTTTACGCTCATTTATACGACGGATATGGGAACGCCGCTATTGCGGCCGGTCATGTTTATGGATTTTACGTACCATTTGCGAAAACGGAGCGATATCGCCGCCGTCGAGCGGGAAGCGGGAATTGCGGTTCATACGCTGCGCCGTTACGTGGACGCCGTGGACGCGGTATTTGACCGGTATGTCCGCGAAGGGATGGTCGCCACCAAGCTCGGACACGCCTATTGGCGCACGCTCGCCTGCGGCAAGCCCGACGAAGCCGAGGCGGAACGGGTGTTCAACCGGCTGATGCGCGACAGCCTGAACGAAGGCGTGTCGCAGCCCGAGGCTCAGCCGCTGCAGGACTATTTGATCCATCATGTCATCCGCCGTTCCGTCGAGGCCGGCATGCCGATTCAAATTCATACCGGCCATCATGAGACGAGCGTATCGGGCAACGGCAATACGATTACGAATTCGCGGGTGACGGACCTGCTGCCGCTGCTGCATGAATATGCCGAAGCGAAGTTTGTGCTGCTTCATGCCGGGTACCCGTATATGGATGAATATATGAGCGTCGCCAAAAATTTTCCGAACGTCTATGCGGATATGACATGGCTGTACATTATTTCGCCTACCGTGGCCAAGCGGGCGCTGCATCAGCTGTTCGAGATGGTGCCGCAGACGAAGCTGCAGGCGTTCGGCGGCGATTACAATTATGTGGAAGGAACGTACGCCCATCAGAAGCTGGCGCGCAAGCTTGTCGGCGAAGTGCTCGCGGAGAAGGTCGCGGACGGGGCGCTCGACGAAGCGGAAGCTGCGGAGCTGGCGGAGCGGATATTCCGCCGCAATCTGATCGAGCTGTACGGCTTGCGCGAGGAAACGGGATGCCAATGACGCGGATGAGCGAGGGGGGAGTATGATGGAGTGGCGTACGATCGCGCGTGCGGAGGGGGCGAAGGAAGGCGCCGAGCTGCGGCTGTTCCCGGAAGGAGGAGCTTCCGGATCGTATGCGCTTCGCGTCCCGTCGTTGCTGGCCGCGGAGAAAGAAGGCGGCGCGCGGGAGACTGTGGCGATAGACGGCGTAGAAGGCATGCCGGGCGGTTTCCGCGCGAAGGGCGCATCGGCATCGTTTGGGGCGGAGCAGGAGTGGCGCTTCGTCCGGGACGGCTGCGCGTACGCGGAAGTCACGATGCGGATCGCCTACACCGGCGGCGAACCGGCGGCGTACAGCTTGCGGTTCGCGGCGGAGCTGATCGGGCCCGGCCGGCCGTACTGGATGATTCCCGGCGCGTTCTACAAGGAGAATCGCTTCGAGCATAACGCCCGCCAATACCCGCGTTACGATTACAGGGGCGGGGATGCGCAGCGGATGGTGTCGGATTATTGGTCGTTCCGGGCCGACCGCGCCGCGCTGCCGGCGGTGTTCGCCTGGAACGACGGCATATGCGGCGCGATCGCGGTCGACGAGACGTCGCCGCTCGGCCTGAACGGCCTCGGGTTCCGCGGCAACGAATCGGGCACGACGATCTGGGTCGACTTCCCGTACCGCGAGGAGCCCGTAACGTTCGTCGGCGAGCCGGTTCCCGCACCTGCCGACGTGAAGGTTTACCGTTTCGCGCCGGGCGAGACGGTGTCGATCCGCTTCCGGGTATACGCGGCGCACGGCGATCCGCACGCTTACGATCCGTTCGTGCGGCAGCTGTACAAGCTGCATTGCGCCGAGCACGAGCTGCGGCCGTGGATGGGGCTGGAGGAAGCGGCGGAACTGACCGCCCACGGTCTTTACACGTGGCATTATCGGCCGGAGGAAGCGTTGCTGTACGAGACGGCGGCGTTCGACCGGGAACTGAACAACAATGTCCGGCAGTTGGGCGACCGGCCTCATATGCATGTAGGCTGGGTAAGCGGCGCGCCGTATGCGGGCGCGTTGCTCCGCTACGGACGTGAGCGCGGCCGCGGCGATTATGTGCAGGCAGGTACGGCCGTACTGGACAAGATCGCTTCCGGGATTGCCCCGTGCGGCGCCTTCTGGGCTTCGTGGATCCAGGGCAAAGGCTGGACTTGCGGCTGGAATCCGAAGCCGACCTGGCTGCAGGCGCGGACGCTGGCGGAGGCGACGCTGTTCATGATCCGGGCGCTGGCCGATGAGCGGAAGCGGGGCTGCGACCATCCGGACTGGGAGCGCGCGGCGCTGTCCAATTTGCGCTTTGCGGTGAAGGTTCAGCGGGAAGACGGCTGCTTCGGCTCCTACTATCACTGCGAAACCGGCGAGGTGGAGGAATGGGACGGCGCAGGCGGCATTCTCTGGATCGCCGCGCTGCTGGAAGGCGCCGTCTGCTTCGGGGAAGCGGCGTTCCGGGAGGCGGCCGTCCGCGCCGGGCGCTACTATGCGAAGTTTGTGCGCGACGAATGGATTTACGGCGCGCCGGAAGACGTCCATCTGACGCCGACGTCCGAGGACGGTTACAACGCCGTCGTCGCGTACGTGCTGTTGTACGAAGCGGACGGGCGGGACGAATGGCTGCGGCTCGCGCGCAGCGCGGCCGACTGGACGATGACGTTCCGCTGGACGTACAATTTGCAGTTTCCGCGCCATTCGCTGCTCGCGCAGTACGACTTTCGTTCGCGCGGCGCGGACCAGGCGTCGCCGTCGAACCAGCATCTGCACAATTACGGGCTGTTCTGCGTGCCGGAGATGCTGCGGCTGTGGACGTATACCGGCGACGACTATTATTTGGACCGGACGCGGGACCATATCGCGTGCTTCCTGCAATTTATCGCCAGGGAAGACGGCGATTTCAACGCTTACAAAGGGATGGTGACGGAACGGTTTTACAATACGAACTGTTTCCAGCCCAAAGGGATGATGCTGACGCTGTCCCATGCCTGGTGCGTCGGGCTTGTGCTGTACGCCGCCCAGGAAGCGGCGGCTTACGCCGATGCGCTCAAGATCGACGAATGGTTGTAACGGCTTGCAACGGCTTGCGCCGGAAAAGACTTATCCGGCGACCCGCAACAGTTGGAAAGGGGAGAGAAGCGATGATGCTGGCCGGCATCGATATCGGCACGACCTCGATATGCTGCACGATAGGAGATCCCGCGACCGGCAGGGAGATCGTCACGTTGCGCTCGGCCAACGATGCGTCCATCCCGTCCGACCGGCCGTGGGAGCGGCTGCAGGACCCGGAGCGCATCGTCGCCGAAGCGATGCGGCTGCTTGCGGCGTGCACGGAACGGTTGAAAGGCGGGGGCGTTGCCTTGTCCGCCATCGGCATATCATGCCAAATGCACGGCATCGTCTACACGGACCGCAGCGGAATGGCATGCAGTCCGCTCTATACGTGGCAGGACGGACGGGCGGCGCTTGCGGCCGATAGCGGCGGCGGGGCGACATACGCCGAGCGGCTGGCGGAGGCGTCCGGCTATACGGTCGCGCCGGGCTACGGCCTGGCGACGCATTACGTCAACGTCCTGCGCGGCGAGGTGCCGCCGGATGCCGTATCGCTCTGTACGATCGGCGATTATTTGGCGATGCGGCTGTGCGGTCTTGCCGCCCCGCTGACCGATCCGTCGAACGCCGCCGGTCTCGGCCTGTTCGCGCTGGAGCGGCTCGACTTCGACCGCCAGGCGATGCGCCGGGCGGGCCTGGATGACGCGCTGCTGCCGCGGGTGGCGGGCGAACGGCAGGCGGTCGTCGGCCGGACGCCGGAAGGAACGCCGGTCGTCTGCGCCATCGGCGACAACCAGGCGAGCTTTCTCGGCGCCGTTCCCGCGCTTGGCGGAACGCTGCTCGTCAACGTCGGCACGGGAGCGCAATTGTCCGCGTATGCGGAGAGGCCGCAGGCGAATGCGCCGCTCGAAGCGCGGCCGTTCCCCGGCGGCGGATATTTGCTCGTCGGCGCGTCGCTTGGCGGCGGCAAGAGCTACGCGCTGCTGGAACGGTTTTTCCGCGGCGTATGCGCCGCCTTCTGCAGCGGGCCGGAGGCGGAAGCCGGGAGCCGGTCCGCAGGGGAAGAGGCGGAGGAGGGACGATTGTACGAGCGGATGAACCGGCTTGCCGGGGAAGCATTGGAGCGGGAAGCCGCAGACGGGCCGCCGGGGGGACGGCTTGCCGTCGGCACGCAGTTTTTCGGGACGAGGCTGCATCCCGATAAAACCGGATATATCGCGGGGCTGACCGAGCATAACTTCAATCCCGGCGACTTGACGCTCGGCGTGCTGCGGGGCATCCTCGACGAGCTGGCGCGTTTCGTCTCCCTTCTGCCGAAGCCGGTGCGCGAAGGCATTGCCGTCGTCGCCGGATCGGGCAACGGCTTGCGCCGGAATCCGGTTCTGCGGCGGCTTGCGGAGCAGCGCTTCGGCATGCCGCTTCATTTTGCCGCGGCGGCCGAAGAAGCGGCGTGGGGAGCGGCGATCTACGCCGGCGTCGGGGCGGGATTGTTCCGCAGCGCGGAGGAGGCGCTATCGACGATGCAAAGGAGCGAAAACGGATGAAACGAAAGCTTGCCATTATCCATACGACGCCGGTGACGGTCGAGCCGCTCAAGACGCTTGCGCTGGAGCTGATGCCGGATCTGGAGCTGTTCAATCTGGTGGACGATTCGATATTGCCGGAGCTGATCGGCAACGGCGGCCGGATCGAAGCGGTTGAAGAACGGTGGCGGCAGTACGCGCTTATCGCCGAGAAGCAGGGGGCGGACTGCATACTGAACGCCTGCTCGTCGATCGGCGGGCTCGTCGCCCGCGTTCAGCCGGACGTCGGCGTGCCGATCGTCCGCATTGACGAAGCGATGGCCGAAGAAGCGGTCCGCCCGGGCGGCGTAATCGGCGTGGCGGCGACGCTCGAGACGACGCTGAAGCCGACGGCCGATCTGCTGCGGCAGCAGGCGGAGCGGATCGGCGTTACGCCGTCGATCCGGCCGATGCTTGTCGCTTCCGCTTACCGCAAGCTGGCGGCAGGCGACCGCGACGGGCACGACGAGGACCTTGCCGCCGCGCTGCGGGAGCTGGCCGCTGTGACAGACCGGGTCGTGCTGGCGCAGGCGTCGATGGCCCGCGTGCTGGAACGGCTTGCGCCGGAGGAACGCGGACGGTTTCTGACAAGTCCGCGCCTCGGAATGGAAGCGGTCAAGCGCAAGCTGTACGGAGAGCGCGGCGAATAACCGGCGCTCCGAGAAGCGAAGGCGCGCCGGACGTACGGCGCGATCAAGAGAGAAAGGGAGAGGGAAGAGATGGCCGTACGAAAACCCGATAATGTCGTGACATTAAAACAGGCGCTGGTCGTGGCGGAAGCGAATCGTTACGCGACCGGTTCGTTCTCGCCGCGCTACACGCCGATGATTGCGGCGGTGCTGGAGGCCGGCCAGCGGACGGCTTCGCCGCTTATCGTGCAAATTTCCCACAAGGAGCTGATTCGTTACGGCATCACGCCGGGCGAATTCGCCGAAACGTTCTACCGCGAAATCCGCGACCGCCGCATTACGGTGCCGGTCGTGCTTCATCTCGACCATACGAAGGAACTCGGGACGATTCGCGACGCGATCGCCGCAGGCTTTACGTCGGTCATGATCGACGCGTCGGAGAAGCCGTTCGCGGAGAACGTGGCGATCAGCCGCGAAGCGGCCGAATACGCCCATGCGCACGGCGTATCCGTGGAAGCCGAGCTCGGCATGATCGGCACGACGGATTTCGTGGAGACCGACAAGGACGAGGAGCTGTTCACCGATCCGCGGGAGGCGGCGGAGTTCGTCCGCCTGACCGGCGTCGATGCGCTTGCCGTCTCCTGCGGCACCGCGCACGGCGTCTATCTGGTGAAGCGCCCGCGCATCGATTACGAACGGCTTGCCGCCATTCGCGCGCTGACGCCGGTTCATCTCGTCCTGCACGGCGGTTCGGGCGTCCCGGAGGAGATGATGCGCAAGGCGTTCGAGCTGCCCGGCGGCGGCGTCAGCAAGGTGAATATCGCCACCGATCTGGAGCTGGCGCTGCTCGGCGCGCTCGGCCGCGAAGAGCGGATGACGAATGCGGAATGCAAGGCGCTGGACCCGGCTTCGCTCGAAGCCGGACGGGCTGCGGTCGCGCGGACGGTCGAAGAGAAGATAACCCGTTTCGTATGCAGCGCGGGCAAGGCGGCTTGCTTCGCGCAGGGTCAAGCGTGAGAAGGAGGAGAGTGCGGGTATATGAAGGACAAAAAGCTGTATATGATCGGCAACGCCCATCTGGACCCTGTCTGGCTGTGGCAATGGCAGGAAGGCTTTCAGGAGGCGAAGGCAACGTTCCGCTCCGCGCTGGACCGGATGAAGGAATCGGAAGACTTCATCTTCACCTCCAGCTCGGCGGCGATGTACGAATGGATTGAAAACAACGACCCGGCCATGTTCGAGGAAATCCGCCAGCGCGTGCGGGAAGGCCGGTGGCATATCGTCGGCGGCTGGTGGATTCAGCCGGACTGCAACATTCCCGGCGGCGAATCGTTCGTGCGTCAAGGGCTGTACGGCCAGCGGTATTTCAAGGAAAAGCTCGGCGTCACCGCCAAGGTCGGATACAACGTCGACAGCTTCGGGCACCACGGCATGCTGCCGCAAATCTTGAAAAAAAGCGGCATGGATTATTACGTTTTCATGCGTCCGATGCCGAACGAGAAGGGACTGCCGGGACGGCTGTTCTGGTGGGAATCCGACGACGGCTCGCGGGTGCTCGCCTTCCGCATCCTGTTCGAGTATCTGTCCTGGGGGAAGGAGCTGGACGATCATGTCCGGCGGACGTTCGGCGAGTTTCGCGAGCCGCTGAACGATCTGATGCTGTTCTATGGGGTCGGCAATCACGGCGGCGGACCGACGAAAGAAAATATCGCAAGCATCTACCGTCTGAACGGCGATCCGGACATGCCGCAGCTTGTGTTCGCCACTCCCGACCGCTATTTTCGCGACATGGAACAGAAGGGCATCGACTTCCCGGTCGTTCATGACGATCTGCAGCATCATGCGAGCGGCTGCTATGCGGCCCACTCCGGCGTCAAGCAGTGGAACCGGATGGCGGAAAACCGGCTCATCGCCGCCGAGAAATTTTCCGCGCTGGCCAGCTGGCTGACCGGGCAGCCGTATCCGCAGGAGTTCGACCGCGCGTGGAAAAACGTGCTGTTCAACCAGTTTCACGATATTTTGGCCGGCACGAGCCTGGAGCCTGCGTACCAGGACGCGCAATATTTGTACGGGGAAGCGATGGCGATCGCCGACCGTTCGCTCAATTACGCCGTCCAGTCGCTGTCGTGGAGCATCGGCATCGAGCAGGACGAGCGGATGAAGCCGATCGTCGTTTTCAATCCGCATGCCTGGAACAGCCGCGTCAACGTCGAGCTGGAGGTCGGCGGCATCCGGCCGGAGACGTCGCTCGTTGACAACGAAGGCCGTCCCGTTCCGTTCCAGACGGTGCAGTCGCTGGCGGCCGCGAACGGCAGATACCGGCTCAGCTTTATGGCCGATCTGCCGCCGCTCGGCTATCGGGTTTACAAGCTGATAACCGGCGCTAGCGCAGCCCGGCCGGCCGGCGAGCCGATCAAGGCGGGCGACACCTATATGGAAAACGGGCGGTACCGGCTTGAATTCGATCCCGACACCGGCTGGATCCGCAGTCTGCGCGACAAGAAGCTGGACCACGAGGTGTTCAAGGGACCGGCCGCGCGCCCCGATGTGATCGAGGATCGGTCGGATACGTGGAGCCACGACGTGCGCTATTTCGACAAGGTGCTGGATACGTTCAAGGCGGTCAGCGTGCGCCGCATCGAGCACGGTCCGGTCAAATCGGTGATCCGGGTCGTCAGCGAATACGGCCGTTCACGTCTCATCCAGGATTTCGCGATGTATCCGGACCGCGATCAGATCGACGTGCGGGTGACGGTCGACTGGCGGGAGACGTTCAAAATGCTCAAGCTCGTGTTTCCGGTCAACGTCATCTTCAGCAAGCAGACGTACGAAATTCCGTACGGCACGATCGAGCGTGAGCATAACGGCGAAGAGGAACCGGGACAAAGCTGGGTCGATATGACCGGAATTATACAGTCGAGCAACAAAGTATACGGGCTTAGCCTGATGAACGACGCGAAATACAGCTACAGCATCCGCAACCGCGAGCTGGCGCTGACGGTGCTGCGCAGCCCGATCTACGCGCATCACGTGCCGTATGAGCCGGACCCGGACGGCGAATATTCCTATATCGATCAGGGCATCCAGCGGTTCTCCTATTCGCTGCTGCCGCACGAAGGATCGTGGGAGCGGGCCGGCACGGTGCGGCGCGCCGCCGAGCTGAACTGCGGACCGATCGCCGTCATCGAGACTTATCATGAAGGACCGTTGCCGCAGGCTGATTCGTACCTGTCGGTCGATTGCGACAACATCGTCGTCAGCGCGGTCAAACGGGCCGAGGACAACGATGACCTGATTATCCGCTGCTACGAGACGGAACGGAGAGCGACGACGGCGGAGATTCGGCTGCCGAAGTGGAACCGGACGATTCGGGCGGCGTTCGGGCCTTGCGAGATCAAGACGTTCCGCGTTCCCCGGGACGAGCGCGCGCCGGTGCGCGAAACCAATCTGCTGGAATGGGACGAGGAGGAGACGGAATGAGCGCGATCCTGGCGCGGCTGATGGAAAAGTATCCCGATCTGGGCGGCTGCGAAGGCCAGATCGCGGAGGCGTTTGAGGCGCTGCGCCGCACGTTCGCGGGGGGCGGCAAGCTGCTGCTCGCCGGCAACGGCGGCAGCGCCGCCGACTGCGAGCATGTCGTGGGCGAACTGATGAAAGGGTTTATGTCGAAGCGGCCGGTGCCGGCGGAAATGCGGGACAAACTGGCGATGTATGGAGAGGCGGAAGCGGATTACCTGGCAGGTCATCTGCAGGGAGCGCTGCCCGCCATCTCGCTCGTCAGCCAGTCGGCGCTGTCGACGGCGTTCATTAACGATGTGGCGGCGGACATGGTATTCGCCCAGCAAGTGTACGGCTACGGCCGGCCTGGGGACGCACTGCTCGTATTCAGCACTTCGGGCAATTCGCTCAACGTTGTCCGCGCGGTGCAGGTCGCCAAGGCAGTCGGGCTGACGACGATCGCGATGACGGGAGAAAGCGGCGGAAGGCTCAAGGAGCTGTGCGATATCGCGATCCGGGTGCCCTATACGTCGACGCCCGACATTCAGGAGCGGCATCTGCCCATCTATCACGCGCTATGCATGATGCTGGAGGAGGCGTTTTTCGGATGACGGCGGTGCTCGGCGGATTGGATATCGGCGGCACGAAATGCGCCGCCGTGATCGGGACGGAAACGGACGGCGGAATCGAAATCGCGGACAAGATCGCATTCCCGACGCCGTCCGGTCCGGAAGCCGCGATAACAAGACTGTGCCGCGAGCTGGAGGAGCTGCTGGCGAGGCACGGCCATCCGCCGCTTGCCGCCGTCGGCATCAGCTGCGGCGGGCCGCTGGACAGCCGGTCCGGGCTCGTCCTGTCGCCGCCCAATCTGCCCGGATGGGACCGCTTCAACGTCGTGGCGCCCGTCCGGGAACGGTTCGGCGTTCCGGTCGGCCTGCAGAACGACGCCAACGCGTGCGCGCTGGCGGAATGGAAGTGGGGGGCGGGCAGAGGAACGCAAAACATGATCTTCCTCACGTTCGGGACCGGCATGGGAGCGGGCCTCATCTTGAACGGGCGGCTGTATGCGGGCGCGAACGACATGGCCGGGGAAGTCGGGCATATGCGGCTTGCCGAGGACGGACCGGAAGGCTACGGCAAGGCCGGCTCGTTCGAAGGGTTTTGCAGCGGCGGCGGGATAGCCAGACTGGCCGCGGCCATGACCGTCGAATGGCTGGCCGCCGGGAAGCGGACGCTGCTTGCCGCGGACCGCGGCGCCGTCGCCGGCATTACGGCGAAGGCGGTCGGCGAAGCGGCGCAGGCCGGCGACGAGCTGGCGCTTGCGGTCATGCGTACGGTCGGACGGCAGCTCGGCCGCGGCCTGGCCGTGCTGGTCGACGTGCTCAATCCGGAGCGGATCGTCATCGGCAGCATTTATGCGCGGCAGCGGGAGCTGCTGGAGCCTGTCGTGATGGAGGAGCTGCGGCGCGAAGCGCTGGCCGTCTCGCTGCAGGCTTGCGAGATCGTTCCTGCCGGTCTCGGCGAGCAGGTCGGCGACGCGGCGAGCCTGTCCGTCGCGCGGCTGGCGCTGGAGGGGCGGCAGAAGGAGAGAACGGGCGGGGCTGACAGCGGCTGACTGCCGAAGCCGCCCGCCCGCTCACGCCCCTCTGTGCGGGACTGGAGCGGCGGATGACGCGCGGGGTGCTCGTACGGGACGATACATGAGGGATGACGCGCTTGAGTGACGTACGGGATGGTGCAGGAGAGATGACGCGCCGAGTGACGTGCGGGATGGTGCAGGAGAGATAACGCGCCGAGTGATGTGCGGGAAGACACAAGAGGGATGACGCGCGTGGTGGACGTGCGGGATAACATGAGGGATTGCGTACGGAATGACGTGCGGAATGACGTATGGGGTAAAGAAGCACTGGCGCGAAGAGCTTTTGGAGAGGAGAAAAAGCGCATGCTGGAATGGAAAGAATCGGCGTTATGGGATGGCGCGCATGAGGTGCTGGGCGAATTTGATCTGAGCGTCAGGCTGGACGGCGAAACGGAGAAACGGCTTGAGCCGGTCGGGCGGACGGCCGGACGCGGATCGGACCGGCTCGGCGGCTATATCGAGACGGCGGTCGCGTACCGCGACGCGGATGATACCGTGTCCGTACGGCTGACGGTCCGCGGCTACCGGGACACGGCGCTCGCCTTCGCTGCGGCGGAGACGCGCAACGAGAACGGCCACGGAGCGCAGCGGACGTTCGCGCCGAAGGACGCGCTCGTCGTCCGGGCGAAGCAGCCGCGCCAGCCGCTGCGCCTCATGGCCAATTACCAGCATAAGGACTGGTGGACGAGGCCTTGGTTCGGCTCGTCGTTCGCCGGCTTGCCGGAGCGGACGCAATCGCTGCTCTGGAAGGATGGCACAGGCTATCGCCATCTGCTGCCGGTTACGGGACCGACGATGAAAACCGAGCTCGGCGGCGGAGAAGCCGCAAGCGGTCTTGCCGGCGGCGCCGGCGGGGAGAGCGCCGCATCGCTGGCGATTCGGGTTTCATCCCATATCGGAGGACTCGACCGCTTCGATACGCTGCTGTTCGCCCTGAGCGTCGCGGACGAGCCCTATACCCTGCCCGGGCGGAACGCCGAAGCGGCGCTGGACGCGCTCGGCCGGCCGGCGCTGCCGCGAAGCCGGAGGACGTATCCGGAGCTGCTCGATTACCTCGGATGGTGCAGTTGGGATGCGTTTTATCATCAGGTCAGCGAGGAAGGGCTGCTGGAAAAGGCGGCGGAATTCAGGGCGCTCGGTTTGCCGGTCCGTTGGGTCATGATCGACGACGGATGGTCGGAGGTGCGGGATGGCAAGCTGGCGTCGTTCGGCGCCGACGGGCAAAAATTTCCGCGAGGGCTCGGACACGCCATAGAAGCGCTCAAGGAACGGTTCGGCATCCGGTGGGTCGGCGTCTGGCATACGATCGCCGGCTATTGGTCGGGAATCGATCCCGAGAGCGGCATCGCCCGCCGGCTTGGCGGCAGCCTGTACACGACCGCAAGCGGCAAAATGATTCCGTACCCGGAGGCGGGACGGGGGTTCGGTTTCTGGCACGCCTGGCATGGCGAGCTGCGCCGTCAAGGGGTCGACTTCGTCAAAGTCGACAGCCAGAGCGCGGTGACCAATTTTTTGAAATACGAACGGTCCGTCGGCGAAGCTTCCGCCGCTGCGCATGAGGCGCTCGAGGCGTCAGTCGCGCTCCATTTCGGGGGGACGATGATCAACTGCATGGGGATGGCTTCGGAAAATGTGTGGCATCGGCCATTATCGGCCGTCTCCCGCAGCAGCGACGATTTCGTGCCGCAGGAGAAGCGCGGATTTCCCGAGCATGCGCTGCAGAACGGCTACAATTCGTATTATCACGGCGCGTTCTACTGGGGCGACTGGGACATGTTCTGGACGATGAACCACGACGATCTGCAAAACGCCGTACTCCGGGCGGTGAGCGGCGGTCCGGTCTACTTCAGCGATGCGCCCGGGCGCACGAATCCGGAGCTTCTGCGTCCGCTCGTCTACCGGGACGGGCGCATCGTCCGCTGCGACCGTCCGGCGAATCCGACCGAGGATTGCCTGCTGCGCGATCCGACCGCAGAGCCGCTGCCCCTCAAGCTGTGGAATACGGCAGGCGGATCGGGTATCGTCGCATCGTTCCATATATGGGACGGGCAGTCCGCCGTTGAGGGCGGCATCGGCCCGGCCGACGTCCCGGGGCTTGCGGCGGAGACGGGAAAGTATGTGCTGTACGACGTGCTTGGCCGCGGTTTTCGGATCGCCGCGGCGGAGGAGAGGGCGCCGCTGCGTCTGGAGGCAGGGGCGTGCGCCATTCACCAGCTGACGCCGGTGCGGCCGGGCGGCGCCACCCCGATCGGGCTGGCGGACAAATTCGTCCCCGCTCACGCGATCGTCGGCGTCCGGGAATGGGAGAGATCCCTGTTCGTTACGCTGCGGGAGGGCGGGGAACTGCTGCTGGTCTGCGACGATGCGCCGGAACGGGCGGCGGCGAACGGCGTTCCCGCCGCCGTCGCCGCGAAAGGGGACGGGCTGTACGCCGTCGACTGCGGCGCCTGCGAAGGCGAAGTGACGGTTGAAATCGTCAAGGGCGGCGCGTGATGACAGCGCGTCTGTTGCGACAGACAAGCAAGGAGGGGCCTGACGATGACCATTCGAATTCCGGCAGGTGATGTGCCGGTCATTGCCGAGGCGGACGTCGCCGTCATCGGCGCCTCGTTCGCCGGCATCGCCTGTGCGTTGGCGCTGGCCGAATGCGACCGTTCGGTCGCCGTTATCGAGCCGCGGACTTATCCGGGCCGGGAGCTGACGGCGACGCTCCGGCCCTGGCTCGGGACCGCCGAGGCGGACGAGCCTGCGCTGGTCCGGACCGTAAGGGAAAGAGCCGGCTTCGGTCGTGGCGGTGCGGCCACGGGAGCGATGAACGTGCCGGACGCGGCGAACGTTTCGCGTATGAAAGACGCGGCGAACGCGCCGGCGAACCGGACGGCGGATGCGCCGCTTGCTTCCGGCGGCGAGACGCCGCTCCATCCGGATCGGCTGAAGCTGTGTCTGGAAGACGCGCTGGAAGCGGCCGGTATCGATTGGCTCTATGCTTCCATGCCGATCGATATCGTTCTTGACGGCGGCTGCATCGCCGGCGTCGTCATCGCCAACAAGGCGGGGCGGCAGGTCGTCCGCTGCGCCGCGGTTGCCGACGCGACCGAGACAAGGCTCGCCGCCCGGCTGTGCGGCTGGCCGGGTGCTGCGCCTGCGGCGGCCGCCACCGCGCTGTACCGGCGCACGCTCGAATGGACGGGCGTCGGCGCCGTGCCTTTCGGCCTGCTGCCGGTGCCGGAGCGTCTTTCGCTTGCGGGCGGGGCTATCCGGCTGCGGCCCGGTTGCCGCGGCGCCGGTCACGTCTACGCGGAGCTGGCGCTTGTGCTGCCCGCGGCCTGCAGCCTTGAGGCCGACCGCTTTCGCGAGAGCGAGGCCAGGCACAGGAGCGTGCGGCTCGCCGAATATTTGGCGAACGAGGTGCCGGCATTCGGTCGCGCGGTCTGGAGCGCTTCCTCGCATGAGCTGTACGGCCCGCTGCCATTGTCCGGAACGGCCGCCGACCTGTTTGCCGCCGCGCCGTACGCCATGCCCGATATGCCGTCCGGCGGTATCCCCGACCTCCCGGAAGGGCTTCACCTTCTGTCCGGTTCCGGGGATCGCGCGGGCTGTCTGCCGCTGGACGCTGCCGAAGCTGCGCGCGCCGGCGAGCGGCTCGCCCGGTCGATCCTCGCCGAAACGTCCGGGACGATCCGGCAATCGGCCTGGCCGTCGCATCCGTCCGTCGCATCCGCCGCATTCGCTGCGTCGCTTTCCGCTGCCGCTGCCGCGTCGGCCGAAGTCCGCATTCCGCCCGGCACGCATGACCGTCCGGCTCGAACCGTCCGTCTCCCGGAGACGGCGCTGCCGGTCGCCCGGCGGGCGTCCGTGCTTGTGGCCGGCGGCGGCTCCAGCGGGGCCAGCGCTTCCATTACCGCCGCGCGGGAAGGAATGGATACGGTGCTGATCGATCTCAATCCGGGGCTCGGCGGCACCGGGACGTACGGCGGCGTGGACAGCTACTGGTTCGGCCGCCGGACCGGCTTCGCCGCCACTATTCACGACGCAGTCAAGAAGGTGCAGCAGGCGATCCGCTACAAAGGACATAAATGGAATATTGAAGCGAAAGCCTACGCGCTGCTGAATGAAGCGGAACGGGCAGGCGTCGAGACGGTGCTGGGCGCGGTCACCTTCGGCGCCGTCACGGCGGGCGACCGGGTTTGCGGAGCGGCGGCGGCCACCCGGTGGGGGCCACTCGCCGTAACGGCGGATGCGGTTATCGACGCGACGGGGGACGGCGATCTGGCGGCGTTCGCCGGGGCGCCGTTCGTCTACGGCTCCGAGCGGGACCATACGGTTATGTGGTATTCGCTGGCCCAGATTGCGGAGCCGGCGAAAATCCGGAACAATTTTACGAGCATGGTCAACGTTTCGGATATTCGGGATTATACGCGGGCGATTCGGGCGGGCCGCCGGCGCGGTCCGGATTGCCACGATCACGGCATCTACGTGGCGCCGCGCGAGAGCCGTCACGTGCTCGGCGATGTCGTCATGCGGCTGACCGACCAGCTGCTGCAGCGGCGGTGGCCGGACATCGTCAACATCCATTTCAGCAACCACGATGTCAAAGGCGTAAGCGGAGCGGACTGGATCAACATCGGGCTCATTCCGCCGAACCTCGAAATCGAGGTGCCGTACCGGATCATGCTGCCGCAAGGACTGGAAGGGCTGCTGGTCGCAGGCAAAGCGGTTTCGGCAACGCATGACGCGCTGCCGGCGATCCGAATGCAGGCCGATCTGGAAAATCTCGGCGCCGTTGCGGCGCTTGCCGCCGCAATGGCGGTCCGCGAAGGAACGACGCCGCGCGCCATTGACGTCGCCAGCTTGCAGCGCCGTCTCGTCTCGGAAGGGTTGCTTCCGGAGGAGACGCTGACGCGGACGCTGGCCCCGGTAACGTACAGCGACGCGGAGCTGGAGCGGCTGGCGGATTCGATTGAAGCGGACCGTCCGCTGTACGATTATGCCAACATGCGAATGAACGAAGTGTACCGGGGTCGGATTCCGTTCGTCGAAATCTGCTCTGTCGGCCCCCGCATCGTGCCGGTTCTGGAGCGGCAGCTGGAACGGTCGGAAGGGACGAAGCGGCTGCGGACGGCACAGGCGCTGGCGATGCTGGAATCGCCGGCGGCCGTGCCCGTTCTCGTGGAAGCGATTGTGCGGGAACTGGAAGGGCGGGACGAACTGCCGGTTCGTGAGGCGGACATGCTGTATGTTCAGCTGCCGCCGGACCACGGTGCCATGCCGGATGCCGCTTATCTGCTTTATTCGCTCGCCCAGACGCGCGACGAGCGGGCGATCCCCGTCTGGGAGCGCGTCGTCGATTTGATGAAAGCCGAAGAAGACGATTTCAGGGATATGCGGAAAGGCTTGTTCTATTACGTCGACGCAGTGTGCCAAGGGGCCGAAAGGCTCGGATCGCCGGCGGCCGTCCCGGTTCTGCGGCGGCTGCACGCTTTTCCCGCCCTGCGCGGCCAGCAATGCAAGCGCGGCGTGCAGGCGGATTACTTCCCCGAGCGGCGTGCCATGCTGGAGCTGGCGATCGGCAGGGCGCTTGCCCGCTGCGCATGTCCGGACGGCTATGCGGTGCTTATCGACTATTTGGAAGATGTACGCTCGCTGCTTGCCGGGCAGGCTCTGCTGGAGCTGCGCAGGCTGAGCGGAAAATCGTTCGGCGCGGAGCCTGAACGGTGGAGGAGCTGGCTGCGGGAGCGCCGTGCCGATCTGCTTCCGCAGCCGATGACGCTGAAGCTCGACCGCGAGGAGAACGCGGAAGCCTTGCCGCGCTAGAGGCGGCTCGCCGCGAAGATGTGCAGGCGGCCAGCGGCAGCGCGACGCTTTCGCATCGCCGCTGCCTGCCCGCTTAGCTTCCATGAGGAGAGGAGGACGTTATGATGCTGCTGGCCATCGATGCGGGCACAACCAATATGAAGGCCGGATTGTTCGACGAACGCGGCGTCATGCTGGCGTCGGCCGCATGTTCGAACGAGCGGCGGACGGACGATGACGGCTGCGCCATTTACGATCCGGACCAGCTGTGGGCAAGAGCCGCCGGTTTGATCCGGGCAGTCGCCGGCGCGGCGGGACCGGCGGGCGTTCGCGCGGTCGGCATTACGAGCATGGCGGAGAGCGGCGTTGTCGTCGACATGCGGACAGGACGCCCGAAATCGCCGGTTTTGCCGTGGTTTGACCGGAGCTCGGCGCCGCAGGCCGCGCGGATCGAGAAAGAGATAGACATACTCGAACGGTTCCGGGCGAGCGGGCTTCGCCCTTCCTTCAAGCAAGGAATGGCCAAGCTGCTCCGGCTGGCGCAGCGGCATCCGGATGCGCTCGAAGGAGGCGTCTGGCTGTCGGTGTCAGCCTATATCGCGCATCGGCTGACCGGACGGTTCGCGGAGGAGACGACGCTGGCCGCCCGTACGTTCGCATACCGGATCGACACGCGGAGCTGGGACGAACCATTCATCCGCCATTTCGGCCTGTCCGGCAGTCTTTTTCCGCCGGTGCTGCCGCCCGGTGAAGCGGCGGGGCGCGTACAGGCCGGACTCGCGGCGCAGCTCGGATTGCGGCCGGATACGCAGGTGTGCATCGCCGGGCATGACCATGTCTGCGCCTCGCTGGCCGTGGAAGGGCTGCGGCAAGGTGCCGTCTACAATTCGATGGGAACGGCCGAGACGCTCGTCGGCCTGCTCGAAGAGCGGCCGCTCGGCGAGCGGGATCTGGCGGCGGGGCTGTCGTTCGGTCTCCATCCGCTGCCGGGCCGCATGTTCTGGATGGGCGGCCATTCGTCGTCCGGAGGATCGGTGGAATGGCTGCGCGGTCTGCTCGGCGACGAAGGCCTCAGCTACAGCGGCATGATGGAGCTGCTGCAGGAGAGGGGACACCGGCCTACCGGCATTTTGTTTTATCCGTATTTGGCCGGATGCGGGGCGCCGACGCCCGACCCCGGGGCCAAAGCGGCGTTCATCGGCCTCACGAACCGCCACGGGAAAGGCGATCTGCTGATGGCGGTGCTGGAAGGGAACGCCTGCCAGATGGAGGCGATGCGCAGATGCGCAGAGCAGACAAGCGGCGGCCCGATCCGCGAGCTTTGCGTCGTTGGAGGCGGCGTGCGCAACCGGATTTGGCTGCAGGTAAAGGCCGACGTATCCGGCTTGCAGCTGCGCGTGCCGGGTATTCCGGAAGCCGCTCTGCTCGGGGCGGCGCTGACGGCGGGAGTCGGTTCCGGCCTGTACGCATCGTTCGAGGAGGCGATGGCATCCGTCCGCCCGCCCGATTCCGCGATTGTGCTCCCGGACGGGGAACGGCACATATTTTACCGCCGTTTCTACGAGCAAGTGTACGAGAAGCTGCGGCTGCCGGTCGCTTCATTCGGCGAATGGGAGAATGCGGGCGGCGGATGAGGCCGGCAACCCGCTTGCAGGCTGAATGCGGCCGGAGCCTGACGGATGCGCGAACAACCCGTTTCCCGGGAGGGAAGCGGGTTGTTCGCCGTTTTGGGAAGCCGGCCGAATTCGGGCAAAAAAGATTTGCAAACCGATTCGTCCGTGATATAATCACATTATAATACAGGTTAGATACATGTAACTAAAAAACTGCGCTGCGGGAAGGAGTTTCGGCCATGCTCAACATCGGGATGATCGGTCTCGATACGTCGCATGCGACCGCGTTTGCGGAATTGCTGCACGACGACGCTCATCCTTACCATGTGCCCGGCGGACGGGTGACGGTCGCCTATCCGGGCGGCTCGCCCGATTTCGAGCTCAGCATCGGCCGCGTCGCCGGATTTACGGAAACGCTTGCCGGCCGTTACGGTGTGCGGATCGTCGATTCGCCGGAAGCGGTGGCGGAAGCATGCGACGCGATATTGCTAGAATCGGCGGACGGACGCGTTCATCTCCGGCAGCTGGAGTCGATTGCGCGGTACCGGAAGCCGGTATTCGTCGACAAGCCGTTCGCGGTGTCGTCATCCGATGCCGAACGGATGCTCCGGCTGTCCGAGCGGTACGGCTTTCCGCTCATGAGCTGCTCCGCGCTTCGTTACGCGGAAGGTTTGACCCGCGCGCTCGCGGAGAGCGGACCGGACGGAATCGGAGACGTTATCGGCGCCGACTGCTTCGGACCGATGGCGCTGCAGCCGACGCAGCCGGGATTGTTCTGGTACGGAATCCATGCGGCGGAAATGCTTTATGCGGCGATGGGGCCGGGCTGCGTGCGGGTGACGGCGCATACGAGCCCGGAGCACGAAGCGGTAACGGGCGAATGGCGGGACGGGCGGATCGGCGCGATTCGCGGCAACCGGAGCGGCAACAACCGGTTCGGCGCGCTGATTCACGGCGCGAAGGAAACCCGGTACGTCGATGTATATGCGTTCGACAAGCCTTATTATGCGAGCCTGCTGGAACGCGTCATGGACATGTTCCGGGGCGGTCCGCCGCCGATCGCGATCGGGGAGACGGTCGAGATCGTCCGTTTTCTCGAAGCGGCCAACGAAAGCCGCGAAACGGGGAAACCGGTCGAGATGGCATGGGGCGGGAGCGCGTCCGGCGCGCGGCTTGCCGGCCAGGATAACGAAGACCAGCAGCGGGGAGGAATGGACGATGAGTGACAAATTGGCGATCCACGGCGGTCCGAAAAGCAAGACGGCGCCGTTCGGAACGGGCAGGCGGTTCGGCGAGGAAGAACTGGAGGAGCTGGCCGAGGCGCTTGAACAGAATACGCTGTTCTATCATTTCGGCACCAAGGTGAAGACGTTTCTCGACCGGTTTAACGATTTGTACGGGGTCCAATACAGCGTCGCCACCTCGTCCGGCACCGCCGCCATTCACGTGGCGCTTGGCGCGGCGGGCGTCAGCGTCGGCGACGAGGTCATTACGAGTCCGATTACGGACCAGGGAACGCTGATCGGCATTTTGTACCAGAACGCCATTCCGGTGTTCGCGGATTTGGACCCGCATACGTACAACCTCGATCCGGCATCGATCGAGTCGCGCATTACGCCCCGGACGAAAGCGATCGTCGCGGTCCATCTGGCGGGCAATCCGTGCGATATGGACCCGATTATGGTGATCGCGCGGAAGCACGGACTCACCGTCATCGAAGACTGCGCGCAAAGCTATCTGACCCGTTACAAGGGGAGACTCGTCGGTACGATCGGTCATTACGGCTGCTTCAGCACAAACGACTTCAAGCATATATCGACCGGCGACGGCGGCATCGTAACGGTCAATTCCGGCAGCGAATCGGATTACTATGCGGTCCATGCCTTTGCGGACAAAAATTACCGCCGGTTCGGCGGCGAAGTCGTCCGGGAGCTTCACGGCCTTGCGCCCAACTACAGGATGACCGAGCTGCAGGGGGCCGTCGGCATCGCCCAGCTGCGCAAGCTCCCCGACATTTGCGCGGCGCGCAGGAAGCACGGAGACCGGCTGACCGCGGCTATTTCGGATTTGCCCGGCATTAAGCCGCACCGCGTCGAGGCAGGAAACGAGTGCACGTACTGGTTTTATATGCTGCGCGTGGACGAACGGGAACTGGGAGCGACCCGCGAGGTTTTCAGCGAGGCGCTGGCGGCGGAAGGCATACCGAACGTGCCGGGCTACATTCCGGACGTCGTGTACATGCAGCCGCTGTTTCAACGGCGGGAAGCCTATGCGGGGACGCATTTTCCGTTCGATATTACCGGGATAACGTACGAAAGAGGGCTATGCCCGAACGCGGAGGCGATTCTCCGGACGGCGGTACGGATCGCGATCAGCGAATTTTATTCCGACCTCGACGTGGACGAAATCGCCGCCGGCATCGGTAAAGTCGCGCGGTACTTTCATTCGCATACGACGCAAACAATCGGAGACACGGAAAGGTGAGAACGACTGATGAGAATGGCACGGACAGCCGTTTTGCTGGATCGGCAGGCTGCGAAACGGCGCCACCGGTACGGAATCAATGTATTTGAAGCGTTCGTCGGCGAGGTGCTCGCGCATGCGGGCATTGCGTACGAATGGATCGATGGCGCGGAGGAGCTCGCGCGGAGCAATCCGGACTTGCTGATCGTGGCGCTCGCGGAGGACGACCAGGCTTCGGCGGATGCGATCTGGGCTTATGCGGAGCGGGGAGGCACCGTCATCTCGTACGCCGGGCTGCGCGCGCTCGCGTCCCGAATGGGCTGCTACGAGCAATGGAGCATTCCGGTCGGGTATGCCAGCTGGCCGGGCGAGGAACGGCTGCGGTTTTTAAGCGCGACGCCCTGGGAGCAGGAGGAGGCCGGGGCATACCCCGCAGCAGGCGAAGGGGTGATCCGCAAGGAACGGCCGTCCGGATCGACGGCGGGGCCGGCGCTGCTTCGATTCACGGTCGGCGAGGGCGCGATCGAGCGATGGGCCGTCAATATTCCGCAAACGATCGTGCTTTTCCAGCAAGGGACGGGACCGGTACTGCAAGACGGCATTCCGGCGAGGGACGGTACGGGAGCCGTCGATGAAGGCATCCTGAAGGCCGACGACCGGTGCGGCATGGACTGGGAATGGGACCGGCTGCGCACGGAAACGGGAGCTCCCTACTTCGCTTACCCCTATGCGGATCTGTGGAAGGAGCGGCTGATCGGACATCTGTTGAAATGCGCGCGGGCGAAAGGACTGACCGTTCCGTTCCTCGGCTATTGGCCGGAAGGCGTGCCCGCCGTCGCCCTGATCTCCCATGACAGCGACCTGAATGTGGACGAAAGCGCGGAGACGACGCTCGACGTTCTGGAGGAATGCGGCATTCGTTCCACCTGGTGCATGATCGAGCCGGGATACAGCCCTTCTGTTTACGAGCGGGTGAAGTCGAAAGGGCATGAACTGGCCTTTCATTACAACGCGCTGGAAGCGCAACAGGGCAAATGGGACGCAAGCGAGTTCGGACGCCAGTTCGATTGGCTGAAGAAAGCGACGGGGAAGGCGGAGGTCGTCTCGAACAAAAACCACTATACCCGGTTTGAAGGCTGGGGCGAGCTGTTCGCTTGGTGCGAACAGAACGGGATTCAGGCCGATCAGACGAGAGGTCCGAGCAAGAAGGGGAACATCGGGTTTTTGTTCGGCACATGCCACCCGTATTTTCCGATCGCCTGGTTCGACGAAGCGAACCGGCTGTACGACGTGCTCGAAATCAGCTTTCTGACGCAAGATTTGGACCATGTGCATCTCTCCGATTCCAGCGTTATCGTCCCGTTCCTGGAGCAGGTCGCCAGAGTGGGCGGGGCGGCGCATTTTCTGTTCCACCAGATTCACATCCACGAGCAGCCTCGGGTGACGCGGGCGCTGCGAAAGGTGGTGGCCGAGGCGCGCAGCCGGGGATTCCAATTTTGGACTTCGGAGCAAATCAATGCCTGGGAGCGGGCGCGCCGCAAGGTGAAAGTGACCGCTATCGGCTCCGACGGCAAGGTGACGGCGGAAGGAATCGATCATCTCAACAATATCGTCGTATATATTCCCCTGTCGGAGCCGGACGAAACGGACCGTACAGGCGCGGAGACCGAGATCCGTTACGGCGTCCCGTGCCGCAAGGTCGTGCTGAATCCCCTTCGTCAAGCGCCGGCGAGCGTAACGGAATGAGCGGACGGCTTCGGCCGTTCGCGGTTGCAGGCTATTTTGGCGCTAAGAGAAAAAGGCATCGCGGCATTGTGGTTGTAAGGTAATGTAACATTTATTTGGGACGCCAAGGATTACATCAAGCGAACCGAAAAGCGTCCTTTCTTCACCGCTCCAAAGAAAACGCTGCCATCTTATGGACATCTAATAAAATAGACGTTGACGGTTAAAGAAACGGTATAATATAATACAGGTATGATACATATTATCATTTTTGTTACGATTTTAATGTCATAATTCATTACGTATAGCGTGTTTAAGTGTGACGGGAGGTGAGGGTTTTTTATGGCGGATACGAACGGAGTGCAGTGAAATCATGATCAAGGGAGGTCAATTTCCATGAAAACGAAGAACATAACGCTCATGGCGTTCGCCATTCTCGCTTTCGCGCTGATCGTCGGCGCCTGTTCGAAAGGCGGCAGCAATGACCCGGGCGACAATCCGGCCGGAGCGGATAACGGCTCGCAGCAGACGGAAACTTCGGACGGGGAGACGTCTTCCGAATCGGAACTTCCCCGGCTGCAGCTGAACTGGTTCGTCCCCGCCTCGCCGGACGCCATCCTGCCCGAAGGAGACATCGATTTTGTCGGGGCGGCGATCGAGCAAAAATTTAATGTCGATCTGAATGTTCAGTACATGCCAAGCGGCGCCGACTATGACAACAAGCTTAACATGCTTATCGCTTCCGGCGATGTGCCGGATCTGTTCGTCTCAACCGGCATCAACTCCCAGAAGTATATCCTCGACGGCATTACCGCCGATATGACGCCTTACGTATCGCCGCAAACGATGCCCAACTATTTCAAGTGGGTCAGCGAGCTGGAGCTGCAGCGTTATGCCGTGGAAGGGAAATTCGAACGGGCGCCTTTAATTTTTCCCCGGAACGTATATCGCTCCTACTATATCCGGCAGGATTGGCTGGACCGTCTGAATTTGCCCGTGCCTGCCAATTTTGAAGAAATGATGGACGTGATGCGCGCCTTCACGTTCGACGACCCGGACGGGAACAACCGGAACGACACGTACGGCATGTCGGCGATCGGAAACGGCGATTCCGTTTCCTATGACTTTCCGCATTGGATCGAGAACGGATTGGTCGGCGCATTCATGATTCGCGACAACAAGCTCGTCGACGTGCAGAGCGACCTCGCCGTCCAGCATGTCCTTCAAGGAATCAAGGATACGATGGCCGAAGGCATCGTCGATCCGGACTGGTTCCTGATGAAGGGGCAGGAGCATGTCGACAAGGCGGTCGGCGGCAAGGTCGGCATCATTGTCGGAGGGAGCAAGACGTTCGCTTTCGACAGCGATCCGCTCAGCCTGCAAAACAAGACGAAGGCGATTTTTCCGGAAGCGAACTGGATGCCGTTCCATCCCTTTGCCGAAACGGGCACCTGGACGGAAAATTTGCCGGACGCGCCGTTTATGTTCGCCAAGGCGACGGCCGAGAGCAATCCGGAGAAGATCGAACGGATGGTGCAAATTCTGGATTGGATGGCGAGCGAGGAAGGGTTCCTGCTCATCAATTACGGACAGGAAGGCAAACATTATTCGCGCAGCGGCAATACGATCACCGTTACGCAGCAGCATGTCGAAGCGCTCCGGAGCGATGTGGTCGAGCAGGGGAATTTCCAGCAGGTATACCGTTTCTTCTATGTAAACAATCCGGAGCATGAGCCGCTCGGACTGGAACTGATCGACGAACGGATGACCGAGCGGGACCGCAAAATTGTGGAAACGATTCAATCTTACAAGCTGCTGCCGTCGATCGGCACGAACGTCGCGCCGCCTCCAGGCTTCAATCTGGCGGATTTCCGCAAAAAAATGAAAGAATACCAGGTCAAGGTGCTGTTCGATGAGCCGGATGCTTCGAATTGGCCCAAATATCACGAAGAGCTGATGAACAAGTACGGAGGCCAGGACATGATCGACACCTATACGGAGCAGATCAAAGCCGCAGGCGTCATTAAGTAACCTTTCCTGCCGGTAAGGAGGGAACTTCCCTTCCGTATCGGCAGTTGCCGCAACAGAGAGGAGTATGCGAATGAAGCGCAACGGCATAAACGGGCATGCACTGGCCGGTCCCGTCCCGCTCCGCATTCGGTTCGGAAAAGCGTTGTTCCGTTACCGGTGGTTTTATTTGATGATGGTGCCGGGGCTGCTCTACTACCTTATTTACCATTACGTTCCGATGGCCGGCTTGATGATCGCGTTTAAAGATTACAATTTGAGCAAAGGCATATGGGGCAGCGAGTGGGTCGGGTTCAAACATTTCGAAACGATCTTCGGCTCGCCGGATTTTTACAAGCTGATCCGCAACACGCTGGTCATCAGCGTCTATCGGATCGTCTTCAATATGTTGCCCGATGTGCTGCTTGCGCTGATGCTGAACGAGGTTCGCAAGATGTGGTTCAAGCGGATCATTCAGACGGTCACTTACGGCCCTTATTTTTTGTCATGGGTTATCGTCTACGGTCTGGCGGTCGCCTTTCTGGCGCAGGACACCGGCGTCGTCAATTATTATATCCGGGAGCTTGGCGGCGCGCCGGTCAACTTTTTGGCGGATAACGGCACATTCCGGTCGATTCTGATTTCAACCGATATTTGGAAAAATACGGGCTTCGGCGCCATCATTTATCTCGCTTCGCTGGCCACCATCAATCAGGAGCTTTACGAGGCGGCGGTCGTGGACGGGGCGGGCCGTTGGCGCCAGCTGTGGCATATTACGCTGCCGGGAATCCGGGACGTGTTCATCCTGCTCCTCATTTTGCGAATCGGCAGCATTTTGGATGCGGGATTCGAACAAGTGTACATTTTCCTGAACGCGCGCGTGTATGAGGTCGGGGACATTATCGACACCTGGGTGTTTCGGCGGGGGCTCGAACAATTGGAGTTCAGCGTCGCCATAGCGACGAATCTGTTCAAATCGGTCATCGGCTTCATTCTCGTCATCGGCGCGAACAAGCTTGCCAAAAAATTCGGCGGTTCCGGAATCTGGTAGGAGGCTGATCCCCCATGTCCCGCGTATTATACAAAACGAAAGCCGACCGGATCGCGGACGCCGCGATTTACACGCTGCTCGCGCTGTTCGGTTTGCTGACGCTGTTCCCGCTTTATTTCGTATTCGTGATGTCGATTACGCCGTATTCGGAGGTGCTCCGCAACGGAGGGTTCGTCATTTTCCCGTCCGCGTTTACATGGGAAGCGTTCGACGCCGTCTTCTCCAGCAAGACCGTTCCCCAGGCGTTGAAAGTGACCGTTACCGTCACGGTCGCGGGAACGTTTCTGAACTTGCTGGTGACGACGATGCTCGCCTACCCGCTGTCCAAAAAATATGTTCCGGGGCGGAATGCGGTGCTGATGGCGATCGTGTTTACGATGCTGTTTTCCGGCGGACTGATCCCGCTGTATCTGGTCGTGAGGGCGACCGGCCTGATCAATACGATATGGGCTTTGATCATCCCCGGTCTGGTGTCCACATTTAATATGCTGATTATGAAAACGTATTTCGAAAATTTGCCGGCGGAGGTGGAGGAGGCCGCCAAGGTGGACGGCTGCGGCGACATCCAGACCTGGGTCAGAATCGTATTGCCGCTGTCGACGCCGATCATGGCGACGCTGGGCCTGTTTTACGGCGTAGGCCATTGGAACGCCTACTTCGCGGGCATTATGTACTTGAACGACAAGTCGCTGTATCCGATTCAGGTCGTCCTGCGGAACATGATCCAGACGCCCAACGTCAGCCAGGAGCTGGCCATCGCGAATCCGATGACGCTCGCCGCGCTGCCGCCGGAAACGATCAAAATGGCGACGGTAGTCGTCGCCATCATTCCTGTTCTGGTCGTATATCCGTTCTTGCAGCGTTATTTCGTCAAGGGGATGCTGCTCGGCGCGATCAAGGGATGAACGGACGGTCCGCGCGGCCGGTTCAGGACCTTTCGCTCATCATCGCCAGCAGCCTGTCGGCGACTTCATCCGCCGATTCCAGGCCGGCCCAGAACAATTGCATCTCGCTCTCCATATCGTCGGCCAGGCTGAAGTCGCCGAACAATTCGTACAGAAAATAGCTGTGCTCGGTAATGTCTTCGTTCATGTACAGCGACTGAAGCATGGACTTGTTCCATGTTTTCTCGTTGATCGGCCTTAGCGCCGACATGAATCCTGCCGCCTTGCCGAGCTTTTCCTGGATTTCGGGGGAAAGCGCCTTCTGCAGAAACCGGACGGCCAGCTCCGTTTCGTTGCTGGCGGAAGGGATCATCCAGACGTTTGCGATCAGCAGCGTGCCCATGCGCTCGCCAAAGGGAAGGGAGGCGACCTTCGATTCGAATCCGGGCATGACATTGTTCCATCCGGCCATTTCGATGGAAGTGGTCATAATCATCGCGGCCTTGCCTTTGACGTAAGCTTCGGAGTTCAGCATCGAGCGGGGCGACAAGGTGGCGACCCGGTAACGGTACAGCAAGTCGTGAATCAAGTTTAACGTTTTGACCAGAGGAGCTTTTCCGCTTGTCGCCTTGAAATCGGCGCCGTTCTGCAAGGCGATGACCGGCCACCGGCCGAGCGAAGACGACAGCGTAAGCCCGTACTGGTCGTCGATGCCATCGCCGTTCGTATCCATCGTCAGGCGCTTCGCGGCCTGGAGAAATTCCTCCGTCGTCCACAGCTCCGATGGCTCGGGCACCTGATGCTTGCGAAACAGCTGCGGATTGTAGGCCAGATATACGGGCGAGAAAGTGGCGATCGCCCCTTTCAGCTTGCCGTCCCGCAGAAACGGGGTTTTCAGACGCGGATACAGCATCTCGTAGCTGTCGGCCAGATGCTCTTTCAAATCGATAAAATCGATGTCCGATCCGATTTCGTCAAAATGCCGGTCGGTCGTGAGCAGAATATCCGGCTGCAGCCCGAGATCCATGCTCGCTTGCACGGATTCCCAAAATTCGGCGGAGGAGAAGCCCAGACATTTCACTTCCACATTCGGATTCTCCCGCTCGAACTGCTCGATAATAATCGGCATGCAATGCTCGTAAAAATGGGATGGCGAGGTCGCGAATATGCGCAGCACCTTGTTTTTGGTGTTCGGTATGACCAGATCGGGCGAGACGATCGTTCCCTGGCCGACTTTTTTGACGATTAATCCTTCCTTCATCAGCTGGTCCAGCGATTTTCTGACCGACGTGCGGCTGATGCCGTAATGCCTGCACAAGTCGTTCTCGGACATGAGAAATTGCCCGGGCTTGATATAACCGGACAGAATTTGCTCCCGTAAAATATTGGCCAGCTTGGAATAGCGGAATTCGTTTTCTCTTTTCATAGGCTATACAATACTCCTTCTTATTGCCTCGGGCTACATAGTATTTTAATTCAAGGCTAATATAAATACAAGTTCAATACAACGCAGGAGGGAAATATTTACTGCGGACGCTTGAAACAGGGTCTGGAAAAGTCGGCGGCGCGATTATATAATACAGGTATGATACCAATATCTTTCGTTGACTAATATATTTATTAATTGGTTAAGAAGAGAGGGGCGATGATGTTTTGACCGCGATGGACAGCAAATTGGCGATAGACGGCGGCGCAGCGGCTCGGAGCAAGCCGCTGCCGCCTAATTACCCCGGCGCATCGGTGATCGGAGCGGAGGAGGCGGAGCGTGCGGCCCGGGTGCTTCGGGCGCAGTCTCCGTTCCGGTATTACGGCATCGACATGCAGCATGCGGTTCGGACGCTGGAGGAGATGATGAGCGCCGAACTCGGCATTCCTTATGCGCTCGGCGTCACCTCCTGCACGGCCGCCCTCGTCGTGGCGCTCAAGGCGCTCGGCATCGGCTACGGTGACAAAGTGATCGTCCCCGCCAATACGTTCCTCGCGACACCCGGCGCCGTCGTCGCAAGCCATGCCGTTCCGGTGTTCGCCGACGTCGACGACAGCCTGAATCTCGACCCGGACGATCTGGAGCGGGTGCTGGACGATGAAGTAAAGGCGATCATCGCCGTGCCGATACTCGGCAATCCTGTCGATATGGACCCGATCATGGCGTTTGCGAAGCGTCACGGCTTGCGGGTGATCGAAGATGTCGCGCAGTCGTGCGGCGCCACGTACAAAGGCCGCTATGCCGGCACGATCGGGGATATCGGCGTATTCAGCTTCCAGATGAACAAAATATTGACGGCCGGCGAAGGCGGAGCCGTCGTTACATCCGATCCGCTGCTGTTCGAACGGGCGGTTCGTTATCACGATCAAGGGCTGTTCCGGGAACAGGCCCGGTACGGCATCGCATCTCCGGAAGAGGAACACGCCTTCCTCGGGCAAAACTATCGAATGAGCGAATTAACCGGGGCTGTGCTGGTCGAGCAATGGAAGAAGCTCGGGGACATCGTCTCGCGGATGCGGGCGAATTGCGCGGCCATTCGCGAGGCCGTTGCGGCAGGGCTGCCCGGCCTGAAGTTTCGCCGGTCTGCCGATCCTGCGGGCGATATCGGTTCGAATCTCGGGATGGTGCTGCCTTCCGCCGCGCAGGCGGGCCGCTTTATCGAGGCGTTGAATGCGGAGAACATTACGGCGCATTTGCTGTACGGGGGGCGTCCGGTCTATATGATGCCGCAGCTGTTCCGGCAAAGAACGGCGGAGCGTTCCGGGTTTCCGTTCGATTTCCCGTTCCGCCGTCCGGTCGTCTATCGGGAAGACATGTGTCCCCGCGCCGTCGACTTGATGGCGAGGACGGTCTATATGCCGGTCAGCCCGCTGCTTGACAGCCGGGATGCCGGGGAAATTGCGGACGGTATCGTCAAAGTGGGCCGATCGCTCGGTTTATAAGATGTTCGCGCCCGGCCCCGGCGTTCGGCTCTCTCCGCCGGCGCGCGCCGGGGCCTCTTGAATCTATTCCGACGAGCGCGGGGACCGGTCGGCGGAGCGGTTGTTTTCGAACGCTTCCGCCGCTGCTTCCGCGGAAAATTCCGTGTCGTTGCTATCCGGTACGGGCAGCTTGTTCAGCTTGGTCGTTTGCACTTCCGCTTTGGAAGGCTGTCGTTTCGATTTTGCCAATGTTGACACCTCCTTCCGTTCGCAAGATCGGGTTTAGTGTTTCTTGAACGGACCGAAATATGCTTCGACCTGCGGCCTGCAACTGCGGTTCAGGGCAAGGAAGCATGAATAAGAAATGACGGTGAACTTCAGGCGCCCCGCTCGGCAGACAGGCCGGCAGGGCGCTTGCGTGTTTCCCGGTTCCCTTCGCGATCGCGATATAAAGAATGGACAATCCGCCGCAACAACGGATAGCGCCGAATGTTAAAAGCCGGCTGTCCGTCACGAAATCGGACGGTATCGAAAACGGGCGGCCGCTTATATAATCGGGGTGATAACCGATGGAAAGGGGATGAGATGATGATTCGAAAAAGATGGATTTCGGAAATAGCAGTGTTGACAGCGTTTTCTTTGCTGCTCACTCCACTGCTGTCACTTCCGCCGGCGGCAGCGGCCGATGCGCCGTCTGCCGCAGCAGTGCCTCCTGCAACTGCCCAGTCCGCCGCAGATACGGGCGCTGCAGACACAAGCGCTGAAGTATCACCTGCCGCAGACACGGGTGCCGCAGATACAAGCGCTGAAGTATCACCTGCCGCAGACACGGGTGCCGCAGACATGGGTGCCGCAGATTCGGGCGCCGCAGTCTCGCCCGCCTCCGACTCTGCCGCCGGCCCGGCCGCAGGAGCGATCGGCGCTATCGCCGGAGAAGCGGGAGAAACGGCGGACCTGCTGCGCAACGGCAGCTTCGAGGAGCTTGACGGCGAGCTGCCGCTAGGCTGGAACCGCTATCTGTTCAGCGGTGCGCCGGTCGTGGAAACGGACGGGCAAAACGCGAAGGACGGCGATCGCGCATTGAAAATAAGCGCGGAAACGTCCGCCAGGTTGACGATGTACCAGGATATCGTCATTCCGAAAGAACAGAAAAACCGGATTTATCTGTTCAGCCAATGGATTCGGACGGACCGCTACAGCGGCGCCGGCGTATACAACCGCATGTTTCTGATCAACGGCAGCGGTACACGGCAAGGTCCGTTGATCGAATTGAAAAAATTGCAGGGCACCGCGGAGTGGACGCTCGTACAAGGGTCGATCTTCGTCCCCGACGACGATCAGATCGCCGGCATCAAGATCGAAAACTTTTTCGATACCGGCACCGGCACGGCCTGGTTCGACGGCGCCGCGCTCGTTCCGCTCGAGCCGGGAGCGGACGGCGAACTTGTCATCAACGGCGGCTTCGAAGCGACGGATTCGAACGGCTCGATTCTGAACTGGTCGACGTGGATCGCTTCAGGCAAACCGACGGTAACTGCGGATACGTACCGTGTTTATGCGGGACAAGCCTCCCTGAAAATCGCGGCCCCGGAGACAGGCAGAGCGGCGGTTTTTCAGACCGTTCCGCTCAAGCCTGAGCAGCTCGGCCAAACGTTCAAAATCGGGCTGTGGATCCGGACGGAAGCCGTCACCGGCGGAGCGGTCACCCGTCTGCAATATAATAATAGCGGCGGGCAGCGGGTCGGCGCTCTCGAATATTTGGATACGGTGAGGGAGACGGCCGACTGGACGAGGGTGGAGAAAACGATCCGCGTTCCCGACGATCCGTCGATTGTTTCCGTCAAGATCGAGAACTTTTTGGAAACGGGTACCGGTACGGCCTGGTTTGACGAGGTCAGCTTAGTCCCATGGTATCCGCTGGAGGGATTGGAACTGAGCGCCGAGCAATACGAAATGAATGCCGGGGATACCGCCACCTTTGACGTTCGCTTCATTCCGGAACACGCATCGGTGCGCGAAGTCGTATGGACGAGCTCGAATCCGTCCGTCGCTTCCGTTCAAAACGGCGACGTGACGGCGTTAAGCGACGGCATCGCGGTTATTACCGTCTCGACGCCGGACGAAGCATTATCGGCGTCCTGCATCGTGATCGTCGGCAATGCCGCTGGCATCCGGGTATCGGACGACGAGAAGGAAACGGATGAGAACGAATATGTCAGTGGCCGTATCGATGCGCAGTCCGATTACGGCCGCGAGCTCGCGTACCGAATCGGAATCGGCGGCCGCAACGGTCTCGTCCATGTGGAACCGGACGGGTTCTGGACCTATTTCCCGAACGAAGGTTTTACCGGAACCGATTCGTTCATCGTCGTCGTCGAGGACGGTATGGGGTCGTACGGACTGTCCAAGACGACGATCCGGGTGAATGCCGTCAATCACCCGCCGGTGGCGGAAGACGATATTCAGCCGACAGATTACAATACGCCGGTATCCGGCACCTTGAAGGCGCAGGATCAGGACGGCGACCCGTTGACGTTCGCGGCGGAAACGCAGCCGGCGCACGGCACGCTGACCTTGAACGCCGACGGCCGGTGGACGTATGCGCCGGAGACGGACTATGTCGGGGCGGACGCGTTTACGTTCACGGCGACGGACCCGGAAGGGGGGACCGATTCGGCCGTCGTCCGCTTGTATACCGCGCCTTCCGCCGAACATATTGTCCGGGAAATAAAAACCCGGCATCCGGATCGCCGGCATCCGCGGCTGCTGGCTACGGCGGACGACTTTGCGCGCATCCGCGAGCTGGTCGTAACCGACGAGCACGCGGCGGGCTGGTTCGATTCCGTCAAGCGTGAGGCCGACTCCATCCTGCCGCTGCCGCCTGTCGCGTACAACAAGCCCGACGGCTTGCGTCTCGATGCGACGTCATCAAGAAGGGCGGCGACGCTCGCTTTCGTTTATCAAATCACGCAGGACGAACGGTATGCCGAGAGGGCCTGGGTCGAACTGGAATTTATATCGTCCGACGCTTACCCCGACTGGAGCCCGCAGCATTATCTCGATACAGCGACGATGACGCACGGTGTCGCGCTCGCTTACGATTGGCTGTACGATACGCTGAACGAACAGCAGCGGGAAACCGTCCGCACGGCGATTGCGGACAAAGGGCTGCGCCCCGCCGTGCCGATGTATCTGGATAAAACGTACTGGTGGGTGTATAACCGCGACAACTGGAATTTCGTCTGCAACGCCGGGATCGCGCTCGGAGCGTTGGCGATTGCGGACGAAGAGGAGGAGCTCGCCGGCCTCATTTTGCGCGAGGCGTTCAAATCGATCCAGTACGGATTGCCGCAATACGCGCCGGACGGCTCGGCGATCGAGGGACCGGGGTATTGGGAATACGGAACGATCTATCTCGTTTATTTCCTGAACGCGCTGGAGACGGCGGCCGGCCACGATTACGGCTTCTCGCAGCGGGAGGGGCTGTACGAAACGGCCCGCTTTCCGATCTATATCGCCGGGCCGCGCGGCACGTTCAATTATTCGGACAACGATGCCGGTCTCGTTCCCGGCCGTCTGCTCCTGTGGTTCGCGGACCGGTTCGACCAACCGGCGTATACCTGGTACCATCAATTCGCCGTGAACAACAACGGCATCGCCGGCCTGTACGATCTGCTCTGGTACCGGCCGGAGACGTACGGCGCGTTCGCTCCCGATCAGCCGGATCAATACTTCGACCGGCCGAAGGCGGTGACGATGCGCAGCCATTGGAACGACAGCCATGCGCTGTTCGTCGGGTTCAAAGGCGGCGTGAACGGGGCGCCGCACGGCGACCTCGATACGGGCTCGTTCGTCTTCGACGCGCTTGGCGTGCGCTGGGCCGAAGATCTGGGCAAAGAGGACTACAATTTGCCCGGTTATTGGGAAATGGGCGAAAACGGAAAACGATGGGAGTATTACCGCAAACGGGCCGAAGGTCATAATACGCTCGTCATCAATCCTTCTTCCGGCCCGGACCAGAAGGCGGAGGCGGTATCGGACATCGTGCGCAAGCAGTTCGATCTTCCGCAAGGGTCGTTCGCGATCGCGGATATGACGCCCGCCTATCGGAACGATGCGGCGTCGGTGCAAAGGGGAGTGGCGCTGATCGACCATCGCCGGCAGCTGATCGTGCAGGACGAGATCGAAATGAAGGTGCCTTCGGAATTGTACTGGTTTATGCATACGCGGGCCGACATTCAAATCGGCGAGTCGGGACGCACGGCGGTATTGCGGCAGGGCGACAAACGGCTGTGGGTGCAAATCTTGACGCCCGGCGAAGCGCGCTTCACCGTTATGCCGGCCGAGCCGCTCGCGTCGTCGCCGCAGCCTTCCGGGCAGACGCCCAATCTCGGCGTAAAAAAATTGACGATCCATATGGACGATATGCTGCGCGGCACGATCAGCGTCTGGATGGTTCCGCTTATGCCGGGCGAGCCGCTGCCGCAGCAGGCGCCGGCGCCGTTGCCGCTCGCGCAGTGGGCGGTAGCCGGAGGCGAGCTGGCCCGGCTCGGCAGCATTGCGCTGGACGGCGAGCCGCTTGCGGCGTTCGAACCGGACCGCTACGGGTACGAGGTTGAAGTTCCGGCCGATAAAGCGGCGCCGCCTGTCGTCACGGCGGCCGCGGCGGAAGACGGGCTGCTCGTGAATGTCCGGCAAGCGGAGTCTATTCCCGGCACGGCGCGGATCGAAGTGTCCGACCCGGCGGGGATGAAAGCTGCCGCCGTCTACTACGTATCGTTCGCTCATCCGCCGGAATACGGCTTGCCGGTAGACCGGCCCGTCTGGCCGGTGGCGGCGGTTGCGGCCAGCGGCCATGACGGCAATGTGCCGGAAAATACGATTGACGGCAACATGGGCACCAGATGGTCGGCATACGGCGAGCAGTGGATAAAGTACGATCTCGGCGAAATGCGGGACGTATCCGCGCTGAGCCTGGCGTGGTACAGCGGCAATACGAGATTTAGCTTTTTCAATATCGAGGTGTCCGTCGACGGGGAGCAGTGGGAACGGGCATACGACGGCATCAGCTCGGGCCGGACGACGGAGCATGAGCTGTATCCGTTCACACCGGTTCCGGCCCGGTACGTGCGCGTCAACGGCTTCGGCAACAATCTGAACTTGTGGAACAGCATCGCGGAGACGGCCGTTTACGGTCCGAAATATGAAATCGAGCGGGCTGTCATCGGCTACGACCGGGAGGAGATCAAGCGCAAGGATCGGGTGCCGCTGGAGGCGCAAGCCTACTTGAATTCCGGCGAGCCGATCGACATGTCGCAGGTGGAGGTCCGTTACGCTACGACTGACCCGAAAATCGCCGACGTCAAGGACGGCGTGCTGGTGACGCAAAAGACCAGGACTGCGGAAATATGGGCGGAAATGACGTATCGCAACAAGACGGTGCGCTCCAATGTGCTGGTAGTTGAGGTGGTGAAGAAGAACGGCAACGGACCGAAGCCGAAGAAGTAATCGCATAGGCAAGCGAATAGGTTTTCTAAATGATGGGTCGAAAGACTTATATAGACTTATAACGGACCGGGACAATTCCCGGTTCTCTTTTTTTTGCGGCATAGTTGCCGAGGCATGCGGACCTCCTCGTCTTTAAATTGTCCGAAAGATGACTTTAAACCGGATTCGAGTACAATGGCATTACACGAAAGGCGACATCGCGAACAAGGAAGGGATGGACAAATGGACGAATCGAACGAACTGAACATCGGCATTATCGGAACGGATACTTCCCACAGCGTTGCGTTTGCGGAGCTGCTGAACGACCGGAATCATGCCTGGCATCTGCCGGGCGGACGGATTGTCGCCGCCTATAAAGGCGGGTCGCCCGACTTCGAGCTGAGCATATCCCGGGTGGAAGGCTTTGCCGCGCGGCTGCAAAACGAATTCGGCGTGCGGATTCTCGCCGAGCCGGAGCAAGTGGCGGAAAGCTGCGACGCCATCTTGCTGCTGGCCGCCGACGGGCGCGCGCACCGCAGCCTGTTCGGGCGGATCGCGCCGTTCGGCAAGCCGGTATTCATCGACAAGCCGCTGGCGACGAATACGGAAGATGCGAAGGCGATCGCGGCGCTGGCCGAGCGGTACGGCGTCCCGGTCATGACGGCTTCGGCGCTGCGGTTCGCCGAGGCGCTGCGGGAGAAGCTGGATGACGAGCGGGACGGCGAGATAACCGGCGCCGATTGCTGCGGCCCGATCATCATCGAGCCGACGCAGGGCGGCTATTTCTGGTACGGCATTCATGCGGCGGAAATGCTGTTTGCCGCGCTGGGCCCGGGCTGCGGCTGCGTCACCGCTTTCAGCGCCGGCGATCAGGAGATGATCGTCGGCGTATGGAAGGATGGCCGAATCGGCACCGTCCGCGGCAGCAGCGCAAGCTATCATCCTTTCTCGGCCGTTATTCACCGCGAGCGCAATAGCGCTTTCGCCGAGGTGAGCGCGGGCGCGAAGCCGTTCTACGCGAGTCTGCTGGAGCGGGTGTTCGGCCTGTTCCAGACAGGCGTGCCGGCGGTGCCGATGACGCACTCGGTCGAAGTGATCCGCTTCCTCGAAGCGGCGAATGAAAGCCGGGCTTCCGGATCGGCCGTCGCGCTGTAATACGGCCGGCTCGAAAGCATGCCGGGCGTCATCGCCGGTTCGCGCGGACCGGCTCTATAGCGCCTCCGGCGTCTATGAAACAACTTGACACGTCTTGTAAAATCCAATATGATTCTGCTGACCGAGAGGAGGATGGAGCCGAGTATGCCAAAAATCCGGAAGCAGCATGTCCATGAGCTGGTTGCCCAAGAAATTCAAAATTTTATCCGGGAGCATCGTTTGAAGGAAGGAGACAGGCTGCCTTCCGTGGCGGAGATGACCGAATTGTTCGGCGTCGGACGTTCCTCGTTGAGGGAAGCGCTCCGCTACCTGGAGGCGATAGGGATCGTGCGGGTGGAGAACGGCAAGGGCGTCTTCGTGCGCGATGCCATCGACGCTTTCCGGTTCAGCGGCACGATCAGGGTCGAGCATGAACGGCGGTATTTGCTCGCCGCTCTCGATGTCCGGCGCGCATTGGAGGGCAAGGCGGTCGAACTGGCAGCAAAGCGCATTACGCCGGGACAGGTGAAAGAGATCGAGCAATGCCTGAAAGAATACAAGAGGCTGAAAGAGAACGGCAAGGATACGTCGAAGATCGATTTCATGTTTCATATGCTCGTCATCAAGGCGGCCGGCAATCCGGTGCTGGAAAGCGTGCTGACCTCGGTCTCCGGGATGTACGAACGGTTTTTCAACGAACCGCTCGGCGAGAAGCGGTTGTTTGACGAAACGTACCCGTATCACTTTACGATGTTCGAAGGAATAGCCGCCCATGACGTCGATCGGGCGATGACCGAATTTCACAAACTGATGGACAGCGTGGAAAGTCTGATTCGCAAATATACGCCGGAATAATCGCAAAAGGCCGACAACAAAACGGTTGACACATGGCCGTAGTCCCTTCTATAATCTACCTATCAGACAGCATGATAGTTAGATAGTGTGAAAGGAAGGCAGCAAGACACCGATTGGAGGAGGCCGAATTGACTATGAAGAGAGAATGGTTGACAAAGGGGAAAGGTCTGCTTGTCGCCGCTTCGCTATTGGCCGGTCTGTTGGCAGGGTGCGGCGGTAACGAAGGGGGAACGGGCGGCGGCTCGGGCGACGGATCGTCCTCAGGCGGAAGCGGGGACGAGCAAATCAAGCTGCGCGTGGTCGAAAGCCTGACAAGCCCGAATCGTACGGCTCTCATTCAGAAAATGCTGGACGATTTCCAGGCGGAAAATCCGAACATCAAGGTGGAGCTGATTTCGCCGCCGTTCGATCAGGCGGACAATAAAATCCGCCAAATGCTGTCCGCCAAAGAGGATGTCGACGTACTGGAGGTCAGGGATCTGACCGTCGCCGAATTTGTAAACAACGGGTATATCGAGCCGCTGGACAGCTTTACGTCGGGCTGGAGCGAGTTCGATACGCTGAGCAACGTTTCCAAGTCGGTCGGGATGATCAAGGACAAGCTTTATTTCATACCAAACGGACTGTATCAACGACAATTGTTCTATCGTAAAGATTGGCTGGATGAGAAAGGGCTGAAAGTACCGACGACGTACGAGGAGCTGTACGAGATCGGCAAGCAGCTGACGGACCCCGCAAACAACCGGTTCGGCTTCTCCTTCCGCGGCGGCCCGGGCTCGCAAGGCGTAACCGATGCGATGGTGCTGGCCTACAACGGCGATAAGGTCAACCTGGAGGACGCCCAATTTTTGAAAGACGGCTCGACGATCTACTCTTCGCCGGAAGCCAAGCAGGCGATGGAGCTCTATTTGAAAATCTATAAAGAAACGTCGCCGCCGGATTCGATCAACTGGGGATTCCAGGAGCAAGTGCAAGCCTTTACATCCGGTGTAACCGCATTCTTGCTGCAGGATCCCGACGTCATTCAAGTGTTGACGGAGAAGATGGAAGAGGGGACATGGGCGACCGCTCCGATGCCTCTCGGACCGAGCGGGAAAGCGCTGATCGCCGCAGGCGGCGCAGGCTGGGGTATCGCCGCTCATTCCGAGCATAAGGAAGCGGCCTGGAAGTTGATCGAGTTCCTGTCTTCGGAGCCGCGGAATACGCAGTTCTCGAAAGATTTCGGCATGGTGCCGATCCACTCCACGGCGGCGGAAGACGAATACTTCCAGAGCGGACCGTACAAGACGCTGCTCGAGATGACCGACAAGCCGGATATCTTCCTGAACTACAAGCCGCCGTATCAATACCCGGGTACGGGCCAATGGAGCCAGGTCAGCATGGAAAGCCAGCAGGCGATGCTGATGAACGCGAAGACGATCGACGAAATGTTGGCCGATTGGAGCGCTTATTGGGAAGAAGAAAAGGCGAAAATGAACAAGTGATGAATGATCGGATGGGTGCCCGCGGGCGCCCATCGTCATTTCTTTTCGGAGGCGATGCAGGGTGAACAATCGGCGCATATTCATAATCGGCAGCTTGCTTCCGGCGCTTCTGCTGGTGCTCGTTTTTACGTATTATCCGTTTTTCCGGGGCGTCGTCATGGCGTTCCAGAATGTGCAAATTTTCGACATGCGCAATATCGAGTTCGTCGGCCTTCAAAACTTCGAGAAGGCTTTCAACGATCCGAAATTTATGTCCGCGCTGAAGAACAGCGCCTTATGGGTATTTTTCTCGCTCGTCTGCCAGTTCGTGATCGGTCTGACGCTCGCGTTGCTGCTGCGCAAGCCGTTCCGGGGACGGGGCGTTTATCAGGGTTTCGTATTCTACTCCTGGGCGCTGTCCGGTTTTCTGATCGGCCTGATCTGGAAATGGATGTTCAATTCCCAGATCGGCGTGATCAACGATCTTCTGCTTAGGATCGGCCTGATCGAAGAGCGGATCGGCTTTCTGTCCGATCCGAAGTGGGCGATGTTCTCGGTCATCGTAGCGAATATATGGTATGGCATTGCCTTCTTTGCCATCATGCTGCTGGCCGCGCTGCAGTCGGTGCCTGCCGATCTGTACGAAGCGGCCGATATCGACGGCGCGGGAGGCGTGCGCAAGCTGCTGAACGTGACGCTGCCGTATATTATGCCGACGATCATTGCGACCACGCTGCTGCGCGCGATCTGGATTTTTAACGATCCGACGATTATTTACGGTTTGACGAACGGCGGGCCTGCCGGCCGTACGCATATTTTGTCCTCTTTCATGCTGGACAAAATCATATACGGCGGCGATTACAGCGGGGCGGCGGCTGTCGGCGTCATTATGATCGCCATTTTGCTGCTTTATACGATTTTTTACCTGACGGTAACGAAAGCCGAGAAAGTGGGGGATTTTTAACAGATGAAGCGCTTCGTTCTTCCCGCTTTCAAAATCGTGTTTCTCGCGGTTTTTCTGGTCGTGATGGTATTTCCGCTTTATTGGATCACCATTACGTCGCTCAAGCCGCAAAAAGACATTTTTACCTATCCGATCCGGTACTGGCCTGAACGCATCTCTTTTGAAAATTACGAGAGCATTTTTCGGATATCCAAGTTTCACATTTATATCGGCAACAGTCTCATGATTTCGATTGTGGCGTCCCTCATCGTGATCGTCATTGCGGTATTCAGCGCTTATGTCATGGCGCGCTACCGGTTCCGCGGGCATGGGCAAATTATGCTCGGCTTTTTTGCGACGCAGATGCTGCCCGGGTTTATTTCGCTGAGCTCGCTTTATATGATGATGTCCAGCATGAATCTGATCAATAACCGGTTTTCGCTCATTCTGATGTATACGGTCATTATGATCCCGTTCTCCACCATTTTGCTCAGAGGTTTTTTTCAGCGCATCCCTTCGAGCCTGGAGGAAGCGGCCATGATGGACGGCTGTTCCCGAATTTCGGCGCTGTTCCGGGTCATTATACCGGTTATGCTGCCGGGGATCGCCTCCACCTTTATTTTCGCGTTCGTCCAAAACTGGAACGAGCTGTTCTTGGCGGTCATGTTCATTGACGACGAGCCGCTCAAGACGCTGCCGGTGGCGATGAACTCGTTCGTGCAAAAGTTTGACGTGGACTGGGGCGCCATGTCGGCGGGCACGGTATTGTCCGTCATTCCGACGGTCGTGCTGTTTGCCGTGGCTCAGCGATTTATCGTAGAAGGACTTACACAAGGAGCGGAGAAAGGATGACAAGTCACAACAGGAAAAGCGGCGGCGTGAACGATGCGCCGGAACCGGAGTCGGCCTATACGAAGATCGCCTACGATCCGCTGGATACCCGGCATTACGGCGCGGTTTCGATGCCCGTCTACCAGAACAGCCTGTTCGCCTTCGAGAGCTATGCCCAATTCGAGCAGGCGATCCAGGACGAGAACGGGCAGTTTCACGTCTATTCGCGAGGCAACAATCCGACCGTCGAATATTTGGAACGAAAGCTGGCCGAGCTGGAAGGCGGGGAGCGGGCAAAATGCTTCGGCTCCGGCATGGCGGCCATATCGGCGGCCGTCTTGTCGGTCGTCGGGCAGGGCGATCACATTTTATGCTCGAACCAGGCGTACGGCCCGGCCCGGGAGTTTATGGGCAATTATTTGAAGCGGTTCGGCGTCGAGACGACGTTCGTGGACGGCTCCTCGCTGGAAGCATGGAAGGCGGAAGCCCGCCCGAATACGAAGCTGCTCTATCTGGAAAGCCCGACGTCGCTGCAGTTCGAGCTGCAGGATTTGGCGGCGGTCGGCGCCTTCGCCAGAAGCATCGGCGCGGTGACGATTATCGACAACACCTGGGCGACGCCCGTCTATCAGCAGCCGCTCCGGCTCGGCATCGATCTCGTCGTTCACTCGATTACGAAATATATTTCCGGGCACAGCGATTGCGTCGGCGGCGTCGTCATCGGCCCGAATCGGCTGATGGAAAGCTTGATCCGCTCGGAATATATGCTGCTCGGCGGCATTATGACCGCCCAGACGGCGGCGACGGTGATGCGCGGGCTGCGCACGCTTCCGCTGCGGATGGAGCGGCATCAGAGCAGCGGGTTGAAGGTGGCCCGCCACCTGAGCGGCCGCCCTTACGTCCGCCAGGTGAATCATCCCGGCCTGCCGGAGCATCCGCAGCATGAGCTGGCGCTGCGGCAGATGAGCGGCTTCGGCAGCCTGTTCTCCATCCAATCCGACGAGCCGCTGGACAAGCTGAAAGAATGGGCGACGCGGCTGCGCTACTTCAAGATCGGGGTCAGCTGGGGAGGATTCGAAAGCCTCGTTACCGTTCACCGGCTGCCGGTCCGGTCCGGCGAGATGCGGAATTTCGTGCGTTTCTTCGTCGGCCTCGAAAATCCCGATGACCTGATCCGCGATCTGGACGACGCGTGGGCATCGCTGCAGGATGAATAGCCGTTTTCCGGTTACACAGCACAGGCTCTTGTCCGGGTGAAGGACAAGAGCCTGTTTGCGTTGCGGGTTACGGGACGAGCTTGTTCAACACGTTCATCATATTTCGGTAATCGCTGGAGGCGGTCAGCCTGGCGATATATTGATTCCAATCGTCCAGCGACGCCTGGCCCAGGATGACCTTAAGCTTGTACAGCTCCAGATTGCTGTTGATCTCGGCGAACTGGCCGGATCGCCACAACGCTTCCGCCTGCGGAAGCGTCTGCCCTTCGTAAGACGTCCGACGCCACGTCTGCACGGCTGTACGATACGTCTCCTTCTGCTCGTTCGACAGGCTGTCCAGGCCGTCGATGACGTTCGCGAGATCGGGCCGGCCGAACAGATAGCCTGCCGCCGTCCGGTCGTCCATCCCGAAACCGGGCATCCGCTCCCATTCCCCGGATTCGGCCATCGCGAATCCGCGGTCCAGCCATTCCAGCAGCTTATGCGGATCGTTCTTTGACATGGAACTGATGATGTACATATCATGACTTGTATTCCACGGAGAGACCGGCTTGCCGGAAACGCCGGCCTTCAAATCGGATAACGGCGTCCAGTCGGCATCGCCGGCGGACAGGGCTCCGGCTTCCGCGACGGTGACGGCGGCGATGCCGGCGGTATGGGCAGACAGCCGCTGCGCGAATTGCGATTTGTTCAGGACGGGAAATTCAGGGTCGATCAATCCGTCGGCATAGGCGCGCGAGAGCCAGGCGAGCGCCTCGGTCTCTTCCGGGCTTACCGCGTGGTCGACCACTTGTCCGTCCTTGACGGAAAATCGGGTCGGGCTGCCGGTAAAGACGTGCTCGACCCAGGCCAGCCCGCCCAAGCCGGCCCCGTCCGCATATCCTGCCAGACCGTATGTATCGTGCTTGCCGTTGCCGTCCGGGTCCGTCTCGGCAAATCGCTTCATCACTTCGTACAGCTCGTCCATCGTCTTCGGCTGCGCAAGGCCGAGCGCGTTCAGCCAGTCCTGGCGGACGGCGGGGAAGGCGGCGTCATGCGGGTCGGCCGGCTTCGGGATGCCGTACAGCTTGCCGTTAATCCATCTTCCGCTCTCCGCGAGCTTCTGCAGACGGGGGAACGCCTTGATCTTATCCGTCAAGTCGATCGCGATAGCCGGCAGCAGCTCGTCCTGGTACCCTTCATGGTCCTGCAGCAGCATAATGTCCTGGAGATCGCCCGCGGCAATCATCAGGTTCGTCTTATCGCGGTAGTGCTCCGACGGAATAAGCTGAATTTCCGCATTCACCTTCGCGTTTTCCTTCATGTACGCCAACAGCTTGTCCGGCGCGACGCTGGCGTCGCCGTCCGCTCTTGTGCTTACTCTTATGCGGGGCAGGGCATGGGGATCGCGGACGACGACGACGCGTTTGGCCGAATCCCAGGAGACGGTCATGCCGCTCGCCACGGCGGCGATCCGGAGCGGAATGAACACCGTATTCTGTTCGATATAAGGCGCCGCCGGCAAACCGGAAACTTTGCGGCTGTTCAAAATCGCTTCCCGCAGACCGACCTGAAACACGAGCTCGGAACCGGATTTGTGAACCGCTTTCAAAATTTGCTTGTCCGCTTTCCATTCGACCTGATAGCCGAACCCTTCCAGCAGCGCTTGCCCCGGCACCATCGTCGTGCCGTCGATTACGCGCGGCGGATAAGGGAACGAAACAGGCGTATCCGGAAACGCGACGCGAATGCCGGCATATGCGGACGTTGTCTCTGACAGCGTCGGATCGTCCCCGGGACCCGGGGGCGTAGCGGCTCCCGCGGGAGCGGCGGCGATCGCCGCGGCGGCAACGGCGGACGCGATTGCGGTCTTTACAGACTTCTTCATACCGATCTCCTTTCGTCCATGTCATATTTTCATTGTACAAAAGATTCCGAATTATGGGAATAATCAATCGGCACGCGCCGGCCGGTTAAGGTAAAATAAAGATGAAGCGATACGAACCATTCAAGGAGGTTGTCGTGTTATGAACTCGTTTCAATTGTACAATCCGACCCGTCTTCTGTTCGGCAAAGGGACGGTCAGCCAGCTCGGCGAGCACGTCAAGCCATACGGCAAGCGGATATTGCTCGTGTACGGAGGCGGCAGCATCAAGCGCTCCGGGCTGTACGACGAGGTGATCGCGCAGCTGAACGGAATCGGGGCGGAGGTGTTCGAGCTTCCGGGAGTCGAACCGAATCCGCGATTGGCGACCGTACATAAAGGGATTGAACGGTGCCGCCGGGAGAAGGTGGACTTTATTTTGGCCGTCGGGGGAGGCAGTGTCATCGACGCCGCCAAAGCGATTGCGGCCGGCGTTCCTTACGAGGGCGACGTATGGGATTTCTGTGTGCGCAAAGCGGTCATCCAGGAGGCGCTGCCGCTTGGAACGGTGCTGACGCTGGCGGCGACGGGCTCGGAGATGAACGGCAACGCGGTCATTTCCGATTGGGAGAAGAAACTGAAGCGGGGAATGGGAAGCAAGCTGATCTACCCGAAATTTTCGATTCTCGATCCTCAGCTGACGTTTACGGTCCCGCGCGATCAAACGGTGAACGGCATCGTCGACATGATGTCGCATGTATTCGAGCAATATTTTTCGCTGACGACCGATACGCCGCTGCAGGAAAGGTTCGCGGAATCGATTCTGCAGACGGTGATCGAGAACGGGGAGCTGGCGCTTAAGGACGGCTCGAATTATGCGGCGCGCGCCAATTTGATGCTGTGCGGCACGTATGCGCTGAACGGCACGCTGCCGATCGGGGTCGAAACCGATTGGGCGACGCATGCGATCGAACATGAAGTAAGCGCGATTTACGATATTGCGCACGGGGCCGGTCTCGCGATCATTTTCCCGAACTGGATGAAATATGTGTACAAGGAGCGGGTCGACCGCTTCGTGCAGTACGCGGTCCGGGTCTGGAATGTCGACCCGCGCGGCAAAAGCGACGACGAAGTGGCGCTCGCCGGCATCGAGGCGACCCGCGCCTATTTCACGCGCATCGGGGCGCCCGCCACGCTCGGGCAGCTCGGCATCGGCGGCGAGATGCTGGACCGGATGGCGGAGGAAGCGGTTCGTTTCGGTCCGATCGGCAATTTCAAGAAGCTGGAGAAGGACGACGTAAGAACGATTCTGGAGATGTGTCTGTAAGATGAGAAGCGAGCGGGAAATGCTTGACGCGATTGTCGGCTTCGCCCGGGAGGACGAGCGGATACGTGCGGTTATCATGAACGGCTCCCGCGCCAATCCGGATGCGCCGCGCGACCGCTTTCAGGATTACGATATCGTCTATGCCGTGACGGACGTCGGCGCATTCGTCCGCGACCGCAGCTGGATCGGCCGCTTCGGCGATGTGCTGATCATGCAGACGCCGGACGACTCGCGGCTGTTTCCGCCGTCCGAAGATCGGAATCGTTTCGCTTATTTGATGCTGTTTCAGGACGGCGACCGGATCGATCTGACGTTTTATCCCGCTGACCGGCTCCGCGAGATGGCGCCGGACAGCCTGAGCCTGCTGCTGCTGGACAAGGACGGTGCCGTAGGGGAATTACCGCCCCCGAGCAATCGCGATTATTTGCCGAAGCCGCCGACAGCCGGACAATTCGCCGATTGCTGCAACGAGTTTTGGTGGGTCGCGACCTATGTCGCCAAAGGGTTGTGGAGAGGCGAGCTTTCCTACGCCAAATATCATGCCGACGGTCCGGTCCGGGACATGCTCCATCTTATGCTTAACTGGCATATCGGCGTACGAACGGGCTTTACGGCCGATCCCGGCAAGCTCGGCAAATATTATAAGCGGCTTCTGGAGCCGGAGCGGTGGAAGGCTTTCACCGCCACGTATGCGGATGCCGACGAGGAGAAGATGTGGCGGGCTCTGTTTGCGATGTGCGATCTGTTCCGCGATACGTCGCAGGCTGTCGCGAGCCATTTCGGGTACCGCTATCCGGCCGAAGAGGACGAAAACGTCACGGGTTATTTGCGGCGCGTCAAGGCGATGCCCCGAAGCTCCTGACCGCCGTTTCAAACGATTGGAGCTGAAGGAAACCGCTGCATGATCAATCCTGATTCTGGATACGCTATGAGCGACAATAACCGAATATTAGCAGAAGGAGCTCAGAAGCGATGGGAAAACAGGATGTCAAGCATGTGCTGCAATATTTACAATCGGAAATTAACCGGATCGAAACGATGGCCGGTACCTTGTCCGGCGTGGAGCGGGAGCATTTTCAGCGGCTGACGAACTTCGATCAGCGGGAGCTCGTGGATATTGCGGTCGAAGAGCAGAGCGCCTCCCGCCAGCTCGGCGCGATACAGCAGATGTGCCAGAACATGTCCCGCCAAATCGACGGCATGCTTCGCAGCACGGAGCGGGGAGCCGACCATGAAATTCATTGAGCGCATCGTCCGTTCCGTTGCCGATGTGGCGGTGGATCAAGCGCTTACGCGCGTCATCAAGGACCATTATGTGGAAAATATAGCGGCCATGATCCCGGCCGGACGCAAAATCGGCATGCCGAACTTTACGGAAATCTTGATGCGGTCGGAGACTGGCACGCCGGTGCCGCGTCCGCTCGGCAGCTACATCCATTTCTCGCCATGGGAGAGCGTGCTGTTCAACCCGGTTCATCTGTTCCGGATGCCGACGCCGGAGCAAATCGGCATTCAAACGTCCGTCACGATCGGACCGCGGGCGAGAAAACCGCTGACCGTCTCCATTCCGATCATGATCGCGGCGATGTCGTTCGGCGGAGCGCTCAGCAAAAACGCCAAGCTCGCGCTGGCCAAAGCCGCCACGGCGGTCGGCACGGCGACCAATTCCGGCGAGGCGGGACTGATGAAAGAGGAGCGGGAAGCGGCCCGCCTCTTTATCGGCCAGTACAATCGCGGGGGCTGGATGAATACGCCGGACAAATATATGCAGCTCGACGCGATCGAGATTCAATTGGGCCAAGGGGCGCAAGGCTCGACTTCCCAGCGTACGACGGTCAAAAATATCGGCGAGGATTACCGGGAGGTGTTCGGCCTGAAGGAAGGCGAGCCCGCCGTCATCCATTCCAGACTGCCGGGGGTCGATTCCGCGGACGACTTCATCCGGCTGGTCAAACGGCTGCGGCATGAAACCGGCGTGCCTGTCGGTCTGAAAATCGCCGCCACGCATCATTTGGAGAAGGAGCTGCGGATCGCCCTGGAAGCGGGCGTCGATTTCATCACGTTGGACGGCGCGGAAGGCGGTACGCATGGCGGGGCGCCGACGCTGCAGGACGATGTCGGGCTGCCGACGATGTTCGCGGTCACCCGCGCCGCGCAGTTTCTCGCCCGCCACGGCGAGACCGGCAAAGTGAGCCTGATCGCAACCGGCGGGCTTATCACGCCGGGCAGCATGCTGAAAGCGATGGCATTGGGCGCGGACGCCGTCTATATCGGCACAGCCGCCGTTATGGCGATGATCGGAGAACAGCTCGTCAAGTCCGCTCCTTTCGAACCGGCGACAAGTCTTGTCGTCTATACGGGCAAACGGACGGAGGAGCTTGATGTCGAGGCGGCGTCGCGCAGTCTCGCCCGCTATCTGAACGCCTGCGTCATGGAGATGGAGCTCGTCGCGCAATCGCTTGGCCGAACGGCTCTGTCCGACATTTCCAAAAGCGATCTGTGCACGACGGATGCCGAAATCGCCCGCGCGACCGGCATTTCGTGGGGATGGGTCGCTCCGGACACGGAGCGCCGGGTGCGGGAAGAAACGGAGGTCCGATTTCCGCATTCGGAACAAACCGGCGTCGCGGCAGACGCTGAGCATTCCCGGCCACTGCACAGCTAGACCGGAATCGGACCAGTCGGGTGCGCGAGGCGGCGGATTCGTCCGGCCTCCGGCCCGGCTTTTTTTTTCTACGGCTGACCAATTAACTAACAAGGATTTCCAATGACCTTCGTCGAAGTATTTTTTACATACTTTGACGGAGGTTTTCTAATGCCTTTGCCTAAAAATCGAATTGTTCCCGAGAGAAAAATATACTATCGACCTGAGCTTGAGCGTCTCCATTGTGGTTCGAAATTGAAACGTAGCCACACAGCATGGAAGAAAAATATTGCGACTCTTTCCGGTGTTATTCAAGTATGGAGCATGGCATATGTCTGCTCCAACTCTAACTGCGCCTACCCTAAGACATACTACAGATCAGCTGAAGCAGATTCCTTGTGCATGAAACATACATCATACGGCTTCGATGTATTGGCTCTCGTCGGGCAATTACGGTTTAAGCATCACATGACCATTGCAGAAATCACCCAAGAACTTAATGAACGCGGTGTCGCTACTTCTGAGCGAAACTCACAAAGATTGTACGAGCGGTACGTCACTTTACTCCGCTCTAGCGTCACAGACCATGTGAAATCCGTCCTCAAACAAGTTGCTGAAGAACACGGAGGAATTATGATCTCCATGGATGGCGTTCAACCCGAGAAAGGAAACGAGACGCTCTATGTGATCCGTGAAGTGTTTAGCGGGACGATTCTTGTCGCGAAAAGCGTGAAGAGCAGCTCGTCGGAAGAACTGAAAGAACTTATTCAGCCTGTCATTGATCTTGGCTTCCGTATCATTGGAATTGTCACGGACGGACAGCAATCTATACGTCTTGCAATGGAGTCGCTGCTCCCAGAGGTGCCGTACCAATATTGTCAGTACCACTACTTAAAAGACATCGCTAAGCCAGTAGTGGAGCTTGACCGGAAGCTGAAAACCGGCATTAAGAAAAGTCTTCGCGGAATCCGCGATATCGAAAGAAAATTAGACAAAGACGAATCGCCGGAAAACGAAGTAGTGAAAGACTATTTGGCGGCGATCCGTTCTGTACTACTGGAGGACGGTAATCCACCGTTAGACTTACCCGGAGTGCGAATTTGCGAAAACGCCCAGGCCATTCAGACATCGCTTCAAAATTGCCTGGATAAAAAAGGGGCCCTCTCTGCTCCAGAACGTTTTCAGAATATTCAACAAACTGAATGAGTTCCATCAACTCTATGAAGAAGTGAAACGCTGGTCACGTCCTCTGCATCACGCCGCTAACATCTTGAATCCAGACATTGACCAAACGAGTGAATCGGTGCGACTCCACATGCGATGTTTGATGCAATGGTTGGAGCAAACATACACCAAAGAGCACGACCGCCCAATGGTCACTAACTTCAAGAGTTACACCAACGGATTCTGGAAAGGACTCTTTACTTGTTACGATCACCCTCATGTTCCTCGAACAAATAACGATCATGAGCGATTTTTCCGACGGACAAAGACACGTCATCGACGAATGACGGGACTCAGAAGCTGGAACGAGTACATCATGCGGTCCGGTGAGTTTGTTGTATTTGTCGATGATGCTCTCCGGCAAACCGATGTGTTGAATAGGCTCCAAAGCGTTAGCTACGAAGTGTTCCACGCTGAACGACAACGTTGGGCTAGACGCCTTGAAGAAACAACAAAGCGCAGAAGATTTAGACGGAATCCTGCAAAGTACCTCAAGGAAACAGAAAATAAGTATTGTATGTTAATTGGTCAGTCGTAGTTTTTTTTGCGAGAAAATTCAACTGTTGATATTTGCTGTATACGAACTTCTCCTAGCAGTAGCGCAAGTTGTCGCGTGTGCGATAAATCTGGTCAGCCAGCACCGTTTTGGGATAATAGCCGAACTTGGCTCGGTAGCGTTCCACTGCATTCTGCAGCGTCTGTCCTTCGTTGAAGCTTTCCCAGGACAAATACTTCCGGAAGGCATAACCGTTCACCAGGCTAATCGCCAGCTTCGCGCCGAACTCGACGTTCGCCCGAGCCTTGCCACGCACGATCGGCCTCACGTGCGGCTGTGTGATACTGACAATCCGATCGGGTATGCTATGCGTTCGCTTGTCATACATCGCTTGCTATTGGCGATAGAGCTCTTGAATGACCAGTAGTTCCTTGTACAAACGGCGCGGCAGTTGCGTCAGGCCGCCTGTCGTCTCGGCGAGTTTGGCGATGATGCGAAGATCACGGGAGACGAACCGCAGCTGCTTGCCGATGGCTTTGCGCATCGTGCGTGGCTTCACGCGCCTTTGCTTGGCAATCGCCAGATAGGCTTTGCGGGCACGCTCCCGGTATGTTCTTGGCTTGCGAGTTGTTCCGCGCTGTGGTTCATGCAGAATGTCAATGATTTGCTCCAGCTTTTCTCTGGTCTGATTCAGAAGAGACAGATCCGTCGGGTAGGCGATGTCCGCCGGCGCGCACGTCGCGTCCAGCAACAGTTCCCCCACGTTTGTCAGTTCCATCTGCCGAAGTTGCGGTTCTGCGCACTCGTCCGTTGCTGCGGCCGCCCCGTTGCCAGGCTTAATCGTCGTCAATGTCCGATGAATCATTCGCTTCACTCGACTTACGCGCTTCTTCCAGAGCGATCCAATCATTGACTTCATCGAGGATTTTCACGCTCAGCCGCTTGCGAAAGTGTGTCATGAGTGAATGGTGAAACGGGCGACGGTACTGGTATTCGGGCAGACCGAGGAAGTACTGCAGATACGGGTTCTCCAGAATCTGACGAAGCGTCTCACGATCATCGGTGCCCAGCCGCTCCTGGATGATCAGGGCGCCGAGAGCGACACGGATTCGATACAGCCTTCTGACCCTTGAGACTCAAAGTTCTTCGCATACTTCTCTTCGAGCTTCCCCCACGGAAACATTTGGGCGAGCAACACCCAGCGGTTATCTTCTGCGAGTTTCCCGCCAAACGGCAAAAAGAAGTCGCCTTGCATGATCATCTGGCTCTCGGTTCGCTGATACAATTTGGATGCCACCATGTGCAAGGTTTTTCGCGAGTAAGCCCCTGTTTTCCTTGCACTTGAATTCGACAAAAGAGGTCCTAAACCCTTGTGGCTGTTGGACTTTTGATTCGCTATTTAAGAAAAGCTTACAGAGGGTTCAAGTCATGAATAACTCTCAATTCAACATTTCGCATCACTCATCGAACTTCAACAACTTATAAGAAACTAATCGAGGCGTTTCACCGAAGTTCGATTTGTATTCTAACCAATAGGTTGTATCCAATTGAAGAACCTCAGAGTCCACCGCCTTAACCTTAACCAACCTTTCCTGACCACCTAAATTCCTAATTGTGATCGTTGTTTGATCTCGATTAATACTAATTACTTTGGCAACCTCAGCAGTATATGTAGATTTTTTCATTAGATAAACGTTCACAGTTAAAGAGAATGCCAAACATACAAGCAGCGCAAAAACAATATAGCTTCTGTTTTTTTTTATGCACAATATCACACTCCCAATATACACTTTTTTTAGTATATTTTACCATATATACGAAACAAATTATAATAATAGGGAGGAGGATGGTTTATGTCTAGAAAAGTTTTGCGAGCAACGGTACTTTCAATCGTAACTGCTTTACTTCTTCCCTAAGCAGCCAATGCTAATGGACCACAGCAAGATACAGACATCGTTGTTATGATAAGCGGGGAAAATCGGCACCGTCTCTCCGCTTGCTGCGCAAAATCCGAGCAGCGATGAAAGAGCGGGATCCCTTGTTACATGATGCCCATGGTATTCTAATCCAACAAACGGAGAATGTACAGGCGGGGCGCCAGATTCGGTTTACCAATGTTCGAGAAATAGTTGAATGGAAACCATCTTGAAAGCCTATATTCATGAAGCCATTGAAGTTGAAAAAGCCGGTTTGGAAGTGAATTTTAAAAAGAATACAGAATTCATCATTCCTGAAGAACTTCAAAATAAATTCGATGAAATCCTCACTTTGCGTTCATTCGAACTCCTTTTTGGATCGCAGGTAACACTCAATCAAATAAGAAAGTTGCAGTATAAACACTCTATTAAAGGAGAACAGAGAATTAAGCTGACGGGACACGTTAGCTGAACAAATCGATCACCCGTGAGAGCGGTTTTTCTTTAAGCTGAAAATCAACATTGAGGTTAAACATAGCCTTGCGAAAAAAGATTATTGACAAATATAAAATTATATGGTATAATAAATATTTTTTATTTACAAAAATCTTGCTTGCTGGTACAATGCGGCTGAACCCAACATCCGTTTTGAAGGAGGCATTGTACGATGGCAAGTCAAGGAATCGCCATGCTCGAGCTTTCGGCCGTCGTGATGGGCCGGACCGAAACGGTCTGTCCGGCCATGGTATGGAATGATGACGGCATTGTACTGATCGATACCGGATATCCGGGCCAATACCCGTTGCTGAAGCGTGCGATTGAAGCCGAAGGGTTCTCCGTCGATCGGCTGACGAACATCATCATCACCCATCAGGATATCGATCATATCGGCAGTCTGGCCACCATACTGAAGAACGGTCCGGACGGAATCAACGTGATTGCAAGCGAGCTGGAGAAGCCGTATATACAAGGGGACAGAATGCTGCTGAAGGTTACGCCGGAGCGCATCGCGTCGGCTTTGCGTTCCATGCCGGAAGGCGTCCCGGGTGAATGGAAAGAGGCGTTCAAGCGGACGTTGGAGAATCCGCCGAAGGCACCGGTCGACAGGCTGGTGGTGGACGGGGAGGAGCTGCCGTTCGGCGGCGGGCTGACGGTCATCGAAACGCCGGGCCATACGCCGGGCCATATCAGCCTGTATCACAGGCCGAGCAAGACGCTCATCGCAGCGGATGCGATGAACGTCGCCGGAGGCGAATTGCTCGGACCCGATCCCGAACATGCAGTCGATCCCGGGCTGGCGGTCCGGTCGTTGACGAAATTTGCCGCCTTCGATATCGAGCGGGTGATTTGTTATCACGGCGGCATGTACCGCGGGGATTGCAATCGGCGAATCGCCGAATTGGCCGCGGTATAAGAGCGGCAATCACCAATTCATACGTTCGCGCAAGCCGGTGATATGAGCGGTATGATGGCGGTTATGCCAGTCGAAGAACGCGATCGCCTTGCGCAACGTCCAGATGCCGCTGGCCGGATGGCGAAACGAACGTTCGAAGTCTTCCGGCCGCAGGCTGCGCAGGAGGATGAGCCAACGGTCATGCAGCGCGCCGTGAATCGCCAGGGACAGGCCGACCTCGGCTTCCTTCGCATCGGGGAGCAGCGCCCAGCCTTCCTCTTCGAAAGGCTTGATCACCGGCGTATCCTCCGTCAGGGCGAGCTTTGTCCGCATAAAACCGTTCATGCTGGCGTCCGCCAGATGATGCACGACCTGTCTGACCGTCCAGCCGCCTTCGCGGTACGGCGTATCGAGCTGCGGTTCGCTCAGTCCGTCGACCGCTTGCCGAAGCCGGGCCGGCGCTTCTTCGAGGCCGCGAATGAACGGCTCGACGTCGTCGCCGCCGGACGGCGGGGTGAACGGGCCGATCGGATATCGCAGCCGGTTTAGATCCAATCCCATATTTTTCATCCTCCTCGTTCGGTTTATGTTCTATCATATCAAAGGTTAAGAGAAACTTGTACTGTGCGGCTTCTCATCCGGAAGAAAATCGGGGTACAATAGATGCGATCTATAGGGGCAAAGGAGCGAATGACCATGCAATATCGTCGTCTTGGAAACAGCGGGCTGCAAGTTTCCGCATTGGGACTGGGCGCCAACGCTTTCGGAAAACGGGCGGACCGGGACACCTCGATCAGCATCATCGAGCATGCGCTGGACCGCGGCATCAATTTCATCGATACGGCGAATATATATGCGAATACCGAATCGGAAAGCATCATCGGACAGGCGCTCGCCGGAAAGCGGCACGACGTTGTGCTTGCGACGAAAGCCGGGCTGCCGCGAGGGCAAGGGCCGAACGATAGCGGCTCTTCCCGGTACCATTTGCAGCGGGAACTGGAAAACAGCCTGCGGCGCCTCCGAACCGACTATGTCGATTTGTATCAGATCCATACCTTCGATCCGAACACGCCGCTTGACGAAACGCTGCGCACGCTGGACGACATGATCCGCTCGGGGAAGGTGCGGTATATCGGAGCGTCCAACTATGCCGCATGGGAATTGATGAAGGCGCTTGCGATCAGCGACCGCCAAGGGTATGCCCGGTATATTTCTACGCAAGTCAGCTATTCGCTCGCGGACCGTACACCCGAGCAGGAGCTGGTCCCGTTGTGCGCGGATCAGGGCGTGGGCATCATCCCTTATTTTCCGCTGGCCGGCGGCATCCTAAGCGGCAAATACGGCGCGGCGAACGGCGTGCCTGCAGGATCGAGGGCGGATACGGACCCGACATTCCGCCGGTTTCTGGATGAGAAGACGATTGCGCTCGGGGAGCGGGTCGGCCGGCTGGCGGCGGAGCGCGGCTGGTCGCCAAGCGCTTTGTCGCTGGCGTGGCTGATGGACCGGCCGGCCGTCTCGACTGTCATCGTAGGCGCCACGCGCGTCGGGCAGCTGGAGGAAAATTTGAAGAGCCTGGAGATCGGACTGGATGCGGAAGTAAAAGCCGCGCTGGACGAGATGAGCGAGCCGTTCCGCTACGGCAAGCCGTTCGCGGTCTACCGGCCGCTCGTCCGGACCGAATAGGCTCTCTTACCAATGCGCAGCCAACGTGTCGCAGAATCGGGACAGATAATGCAAATCCGTCCGATCGAAACGGGCGAAACGGGGGCTGTCGATGTCCAGCACGCCGATGATGGCATTCCCGCTGCGCAGCGGGATGACGATTTCCGAGTTGGACGCGCTGTCGCAAGCGATATGGCCGGGGAACCGATGCACATCGTCGACGACAATCGGTTCTCCCCGGCTTACGGCCGTCCCGCATACGCCGCGGCCAACCGGAATCCGGACACAGGCCGGGAGCCCCTGAAACGGCCCGAGCACAAGCTGGTCCCCTTCCAGCAAATAAAATCCGACCCAATTGATATCGTCCAAAAACTGACCGAGCAGCGCCGCGGCGTTGGCCAGATTGGCGATGCGGTAGGTCTCGTCCTCGATCAGACCGGTCAACTGGCGGAGCAGCAATTCGTATTGCTCCTCGCGCGTGCCGGTATAGGGTTGCTTCCTGAACATATCTTTTCCGCACCTCCAAAGCGGTTCAAAGGACGGTCGTAGTCGGCGACAATCACCTGTTCGAGTCCTAATCACGCGATTTTGCCGGATACCCCGGTCATTTGGATTCGATCATATGACGGATATTCCGATGTGTCAAGCGGGTTTGACGGAAAGCGGTCAAACCTTCACAGGATAAGGGTAGTCCAAATATTTCGTATTTCTTGCGCCGTCTCTTTGTTCAGTATGGATTCGATGAAGAACGGTTGAAAATAGCTTTCAATCCCTTCGTTCGTTTTGCGGCCAAAAGCACGGTTGTCCGTAATATTTCCCTTGAAATGCTCCTTGATTTGCGTTTCCGGTTTCAAGTAAGACTGCGATTCGATAAAGCCGATTTCTTCATGGGCCGCGGCCTCGTGACCGAGGAATAGTCCATATTCGGATCCGCTTCGATAAAATAATTCCGGTACGCCGCATCGCCCTGCAAAATCCGCTCCGGAAAATGTCGCGGCTGCGATATCCCGGCGTACAGGCACTTCTGGGCTTATGCCCACATACAATGAAGAACGGCTTCTTCGTTGCCGGAACCGGAACAGTTCCCGGCAAATTCTTCATGGGGGTGGGTGGCACGATGCCCGGATTGTTTGCCGCTATTGCTTTATTCATCAAGCAGCTGTCGTTGCTCGTTTCGTATGTGAAGAACAACGCTTTTCCGCAGCCGCTTTCCGAAGAAGAGGAATTGAAGCATCTGCAGCTGATGGCGGAGGGCAACCAGTACTCGCGCAATCTGCTCATCGAGCACAATTTGCGGCTCGTCGCGCATATTGTCAACACGTTGTGAACACGAACCGACGTCCGGAAGCAGCGCGATTTGTGTGCAGCGGGCGGTTTGTGCGGTGAGGGGGGACAAGCCATCTGGATCGATAAGCTGGTCCGAAAGAGGCCGGCTTATCTCCTTCTGGATTTTGAGTGTGTTATGTTATACTGTTGGTAACACGAAATTAAGCGCTCCAGTATGACAGAAGAAACGATTATGACAGGAGTGAAATGATATCGAAAAACAGTGATCGATTCAAGCTGATGTTGAAGCCAATCCGGAGCTCCAATCCCTGATTGAGCAGAGCAGAATGGAATATAAATCCGGCAAAGCCCAGAATACGTCGGAAATACGGAAATATTTTGCAAATCTTAAATCGGAAGGTTGGTGTTTTAACCATGTCTTTGCCCAAAAAGATGGATCAACAAACGGCTAAGGAACTTCGCTCCATACTGCAAAAGATGAATATTACGCACAGCAAAGTAAAAATCAATTTGGATAACGACACGATTGAAGTCGAGGATGACTATTCCATTGATGACATACTCGAGTCGGCCGGGGTTTTAACACCGGAACAAGCTAAACAGTTGGCTGATGAAGTCAAGAAAATGCGCGAGGAAGAGTGGAATTAAATGGATGGTTATTTACTCGATACCAATATCGCCATTGCACTGCTGGCTGGTGAGCATGCCGCGTTGGATTTTGTTCGGCAAGCCAGTGACGATCGGATGTCGATTTATTTCTCCGTAATTACGGAGTGCGAAGTGTTCAGCGGGCTGGAATCCGCTTATCGTTTGCAAGGAATCAAGCTGTTTAATTCACGAAGATGTATTGAGGTAAGTTCCAGTGTTGCCCGACTTGCCGGGGACATACGCAGGGAACAAAAGTCGAAAGGACGGAAGCTTAAAACTCCGGACGCAATTATTATTGCAACTTCTATTGAGCACCAGCTTGGTCTTGTATCAAGGGACCACGATATGAGCTTTGTTCGGGAAGCATTCGGTTTGCCGCTGTTTACCATTTAGCCTACCCATTGTAATTCCAACCGGGATACAGTGGGTTTGTTTATATACTCGGAATACTTAAAAGGAGAACAGACGATCATGGTTTATAGATGCAGAATCGAACTGAATGAGATTGCCCCGAAGATTTGGCGGGAGTTTCAATTTCATCCGGACGTGACGTTTCATCAGCTTCACAAAATCATCCAATCGGTCATGGGATGGGAAAATTACCATTTATACGAGTTTCATGTGAAAGAAAAGGTGATCGGTCTGCCCGATCCGACATTCGAGCATATAGAAGACCGCGAGGTGCTGAATGCACGGAGGGAAATCGTTCAGAAGCATGTTCACGAAGAAAACACCGTATTTACATACGTGTATGATTTTGGAGATGATTGGCAGCACACGGTTACGTTGATCAAAATCGACGCATCGACATCCGACCCGGCACCCTTGTGTCTAGATGGTGCCCGCGGCTGTCCGCAGGAAGATGTGGGAGGCGTGTGGGGGCATCAGCATATGCTGGAAGTACTGCTTACTCCCAATCATCCGGAGCGGGATCATTTTATAGGCTGGGTTCGAGAAGGATATGATCCCGAACATTTCTCCTGCGAAGAAGTGAATCAGGAGCTTGAGCGGCAGAAGGACAAGCTGATCCCCAAGTCACTGGTTAAGCGGCCGGTAGGGAAAAAGCCTGTGAAGCTGACGAAGTCTGCTCTGAATAAGCATCTGAAGCAGCTAAATAGCGACCAGCTTATCGATTTGGTGAAGGCTTGTTATGGCGCCAGCAAAGATATGGAGAAGTTTCTTGCTGTAAGAATACTGGGCGATGAAGCAGTAGAGTCTCTCTTTCAAGAGTATTGCAAGAAGGTTGAGAAAGAGTTTTTCCCTGAGCGGGGATTTGGCAAGCTGAGACTCCAGGAAGCGAAACATGCGATTTCGGAATTCGAGAGATTGACTGGAAATGCCAGGTACGCCCTGGAATTGAAGCTGGTCTACGTTGAAAATGGAGTTGATTTCACCCTAAGCTACGGGGATATTGATGAACGCTTCTACTACAGCATGATGTCCATGTATGCCGATATCATTGATCAAGTAAATAAAGATGAAACAGCCGAGTTGTTCGACGAATTCGAGGAACGTCTCGAAGCCGTTGTTTCGAAAACAGAAGGGATCGGCTGGGGTTTTCATGACAATTTGGCTAATCTGCACGCTCAAATAAGATGGATTTAGGTGGGGAACTTAATGCGCGGCAGGAAGAAAAATAAGCGGACCGGTCAGAAAGCGGAATTCACGGGGCTGTTGGAGCAAGACGAGAATTTCTATTTTATCGCCGGATATACGGATGGCGGCTTCCCGTATGGAATCACGTGGGAGGAATATGAGGCGGAACAACGCGGCGAGTTGATCAAAGCGACAGTAGCTGAGGGAGAACCTATGAAAGAATTGAAATTGACCAAGCAGCAGTTTCAGGAGATTGTGGATGCATACGACATGTACGTAGAAGGAATAGAGTCCTTCCTGAATATCGAAACTGGAGATGTTGTCATGTTGCGAACGTTTGACCGGGATGAAGAGGACGAAGAATTAAGCGAGATCATTGAAGAAGGCTTTAATGAAATTTACTTTCGGATACCGAAACGGGAGTCGGATGAAGGATATACCGACATGGTTGATTTTGCGGAAACGGTTGAAGATAAAAAGCTGCAATCCACTTTGATGCACATATTAAGCGGCGGCAAGAGAATATTCCGAAGATTCAAGGATGCGTTATCTTCCGACAGCGAGCAGTTAGAGCGGTATTACCAGTTTGTTGAAGAGCAGAATCGCAAACGTGTTTCTGATTGGTTCGAATCCATTGAAGTGAAGTTGATTCTCGAGTAATAAAGAAATGTTTGGGCAGGGGATACCGGTGAAACGTTCTTCAAGACAGACGATGATTAAGCTGTATGCTCAAGCGGTCATTTCGGAACTTCAACAATTAGGTTATCCCAATTCAATTGCTGTTGGCCATCTAAACCACTTGGCTAAAACATACATCCTTAAGCATAAAAGCAACAAATGAGCAGGATTATTTTCCAAATGGCAACCGATATACTACCTGTGTCGCTGTCACCATTTCTAAAAGATGAATATGTAGACGCTGCGGCAGACCAACATATTCCCTTCTTTACCACGGTGCGATCTTATCAGGTGTTCATCGACTATTGGAATTCCAAGATGGAAAGAAGCATCAAAAGGGGGTGGTCCTCTTGAATTTATCCGATTTTTCCAGATACATAGATCCTGCAGTTGTACACAGAGGGAAGGAATACGCGTCCGAAGGACGGGTAATTTCCTTGAAGTCCATTGCCGATGAAAAGTACACTGCGGTTGTGCGCGGGTACGAGGATTATGAGGTTTATGTAAGGCTAGACAACGAGAACAACATAATGGAATCGGAATGCGATTGTCCGTACGATTTTGGACCGGTATGCAAGCATCAAGTCGCCGTATTCCTCGAGCTTAAGAATAGAGAAGCAGACGGGGTATCTTCACCGGAACCGTCTCTCCGGCAACTGTTGGAAGCAGAGAGCAAGGAGAAATTAATCGAATTGCTGCTCTCGATTGCATCGGATTCATATACCGCGGAAGAGCGCATCAGACTCCACTTGTCGAAAAGGGGCGCGGATCAGGAGTTGGACGCCTGCCGACGGTTGATTCGATCCTACATTGACACATATTCGGATGATCATGGTTTTGTGTCTTGGCGGAACGTAAGCCACGCGGTGGAAGGTGCGAAGATCGTCGCTGAAAAGGCTCTCTCCGCCTTCGATGAAGAGGAATGGTTGCACGGGCTGGCGATTCTGTTTTGCATCATCGAAGAGATGATTGAATTATTGCAGTCCGCCGACGATTCGGACGGTGGAGTCGGGATCGTGATCGAAAGCTGTCTGGAATCGATCTTCAAGCTGGTTCAGGATCGCCATCATATTCCGGCGGAAGAACGCATGAAGATTTTCCGTCGGTTGTTGGAGGAGATACATCAACCTTATTATGACGGGTGGCCGGATTGGCAGCTCGCGCTCCTCGAGGCGGCGGGCGCGCTGATCGAGTCGGAAGAGATGCAACATCAATGGGATGATGCGGCGGATTCACTCCTGGGTCATATGTCCGGGAGCAATTGGTCGAAGAGGTACGCAGACGAGCGGGTGGCTGTGCTCCGATATGGTCAAATATTGGAACGTTCAGATGAAGAACAGGCGAAAGCTTATTTGTATAGACATCTGCATTTCCCGGAAATCCGGGAGATTGCGATTCGTGCGGCGCTTGAGCAAGGCGATGCCGAGGAAGCGATCCGATTGGCGGAGGCTGGGGAAGCTCAAGATCAGGGGCTGCCGGGGCTCGTCTATCGCTGGAAGAAATATCGGTATGAGGCATACCATCGCACAGGACAAGTCGAACAGCAGCGGAAACTCGGGATGGAGCTGATCATGAACGGAGAATATGATTATTACCGGTCTGTGAAGGATACATTTTCGGATGAGGGAGAATGGTCCTTGTATCTGCAAGATATGTTTGATCAATTGGAGCAGAGCCCGAGGGGAGAGCATACGTATACCCAAATCCTGGTGGAAGAGGAGATGTTCGCACGGCTTTTGGAACATGTCCGCAAGGCACCTTACCGAATTGAATCGTTCTATAAGCAATTGCTTCCGCATTACCCGGAGGAGGTGAAGGCGCTTTTCGTGGCATATATCGAATTCCGGGCGGATCAATCCAGAGACAGGCGAGATTACGCCGATGTTTGCCGGATCATTCGAATGCTTCAACAGGTTGGCGGACGGAAAGAAGCGTTCACCGTCACACAAAAATTGTTAACCAGGTTTCCGCGAAGACCGGCTTTCCGGGAGGAGTTGGGGAAGATCCGTTTTTGAACTTTATAATGGAATAAGAAGTCACGCGGTTTGTGCACAGCGGATTTTTTTGTGATGAGGGTGGACAAACCGGTATGCGAAACCTGTAATTTTGATCATAATCGAATATGTTATAATAATGTCTAAATGGAGACGGATTCGGTGGTGACCTATGATGGATCGTATTCAAGATTTGCAAAAACTGATCAAACTTACGGGCGATCGCGCGAAACTGGATGCAAAAGCGAACGGAACTTATATTGTCTATCAAACGGAAAAAGGCCAGATTGTCAAAGAATATTCAAACGGTGTGATCGAGCCAATCGACAATCCTGGGGTTCATCATGAATGAGTACTCCACAGTGATGGTTGTATTCGCCGGCAATAACGGCAGCGGCAAAAGCACCATTCGCAATTTGATAGTGGATAGGCTTGGTATCAGTGTCAATATAGATCCCGACGCTTTAGCTCGCGGCATTGATCCTGACCATCCGGATCGCCGCAAAGTATCCGCAGGCAAAGAAGCGATTAAACTTGCGAGAGATTGTATCCATCATAAACGCGATTTTTCTGTAGAAACGACTTTGGCCGGCGGTAATGCGATAAGACTGATACGGGAAGCCAAGGCGAACGGCTTTGAAGTGACGATGTTTTATGTGGGTCTAAATGATGTTCGGCTCAATATCGAACGTGTTGTCGCCAGAGTTCGAAACGGCGGACATCATATACCGACTGAAGACATCATTCGGAGACAAACCACATCCATGCAAAATCTGCTAACTCATATCCATCTCATTGATCATTTGATTGTGATTGATAATAGCGAAGTTTCCGGTAAAATCGTTATGCAAGCTGAACATAGTATTTTAAAATATCAGGCCGAATCTCTTCCAAAATGGGTGCATAAGATCAAGGATCAGTTACATTGATTATGGAGAATCATATGAAGTTTGAAATTAGCAAATCTATGGAAAACAAAATTAATAATTGGGATAAATGTGAACCCAAAGATGTAACGGGAGCAAAGTTTGCGTACATATTTATACCAACAAGTCTAGGATTGGTTATCAAGGTCCAGTGTGATGTTTGTAAAAGGGAATTACTACTAACCGAAGATGATTAAATCTTGAATTTTACATTTCTCCCAATGTGAATAAGGAATTCTACGCGACCGGATTAGATCTGGTCGTTTTTTTTGTGCAGAACATATATTCGCTGACAAAGTGTTGTCATGACTTAACTATAAAATAAAAATATACTAGATCACTGAGGCAGAGGCAGAGGCAGAGTTTTTGGAGTTGTAGATGGGGGTGAAAAGAATGACTTTGATAAAAGAACTGACCACGAACGATGAGTTCGTCGGCTTCTATTTGCTGAAAGAGCTGGAGCTGAAGCAGACCAATACATCCCCGGCAAAGGATTACTTCGATTTGGTGCTGTGTGATGCCAGCGGCCAGCTCCCTGCCAAGTATTGGGATGTGAAGGAAACAGAAAAAGACAGCTTTTCTCCGATGACGCTAGTCAAGGTTCAGGGAATCGTTCAATTGTATCGGGAAAAGCCGCAGGTTAAGATCACCCGGATTCGCAATGTAAGTAATGAAGACGGTGTGTCCCTAACCGATTTTATTCGGGCGGCTCCAATTGAATCTGCGGAATTATTAGAGGTCATATACAGAGTAATCGAGAGTATTTCGGACCCGGTCATTCGTGATATTATAAGCTTTTGCGTCGATAAGGTGAGTGAGAAACTGGCTCATTATCCGGCAGCCAAAATGCACCATCATGCTTACTTTGCCGGACTGGCTTATCATATCGTTCGTATGCTGGAAATTGGTGAGTTCCTATGCAAGCAGCGGCCATTTCTGAATGCAGATATGATCAAAGCCGGGATTATCCTGCATGATATCGCGAAGCCCGAGGAGATGATCGCCCAGCTTGGGGTCGTGACAGACTATAGCGTACAAGGTAAGCTGATCGGTCATATCGCAATGGCAGCCGGTTGGATCACAGAAGCTGCATTGCGGCTGGAACTTCCGCTTGATTCGGAACAAGTAATCGGATTGCAGCACCTTATTCTCTCTCACCATAACCTCGGAGAATGGGGGAGCCCGGTACAGCCGCAAACGGCAGAAGCGGTAGCATTGCACTATATTGACGCACTGGATGCCAAACTCCAGATGGCGGAGGACGCACTAAGCGCCACTTCGGACAAGGAGTTGTGGACACAGCCGGTTCGAGGGCTGGAGAATAAAGCGTTGTACAGGATGTCATTGTAGAAATTAAAATATACGAAGAAAATGCAATGAAACAAAAATACTTTGCGGCAAAATAGCGGCAATGGTACAATGTTATTGAGGAAGGTGATGTTATGTTTACACCCAAATATTCAATAACGGACACCATAGCCCGCAGACTAATGGATATACAACGCGCCAGTGTTGTGGTGGATTTGCTTCCATTGCCCGCATCTATTCTGGATATGCTTAAGAAAGAATCCATGGAAAAGACAGTCATTCTTTCAACGAAAATTGAAGGAAACACACTTGACGAGGTGACGAAGCGAAAAGTCTTGTACCAAACCAGCAATGACAATGAAGAGCAGGAAGTTTATAACTTAATGAAAGCTTTGGAATACCTGGATGAAGCCGAAAAAAGACAGCTCCCGGTCACAGAGGAATTTATTAAAAAGCTGCATGCTATTATCCGAATATCACACGGACGAAGACCGCGTGTTAGCGAGTATCGCGAAGAACAGAATCAAGTAGGCAGCCGCAATGCCTCCGGTTTTTATTTGCCGCCGGAATGGAAAGATGTCCCGGTATTAATGGAGGATTTGGTTGCCTGGGTGAACTCGCCGGAAACCTATTCGGTTCCGGTTCCTATCAAGGCTGGCATATTCATGTGGCAGTTCCTAACGATCCATCCGTATTTGGACGGGAATGGCCGAACGGCTCGGATGATCACGACATATCTTTTACGACGCGGCGGATATGGCTTAAAGGGGTTATTTGTACTCGAGAATTTCTATGACCGCAACTTGGCTGAATATTATCGCCGACTCCAGTTGGGTCTCCATCACAATTATTATTTTGGGCGGAATGAAGCTGATTTGACGCCTTGGCTGGAATTCTTTATCGATGGTTTGGCGGAGGTTTTTCAAGAGGCCGCTGCCATCGTAACGGAGAAATCTGCTCAAATGACCAAAATCGAACCGGATCTAATTCGCAAGTTAGATCCCCAGCAAAGAATGGTGTTTGCTCAATTAACCTTTAAACAAGATACCCTAACGACAAGCGAAATGAGGGACCTGCTGCGTTTGTCGGACCGTTCAATAAGGGAAAAGGTAAGTCATTGGAGAGAAGAAGGATTCATTGAGCCGCGCGATCAAGACGCCAAAAGAGTTCGTTCGGTCAAATTATCCGCGGAATACGAGAAGTTGGCACAAGACATTCGGAATGCGCCGGATCAGTTTGCCCATTTTCTAAAATGAATGCAGCACTGCGATCTCAAGTTGAGATGCCGCAGTGCTTTTTTTGTGCGCAGAACATATATTCGCTGACAATCTATGGTCGTTGCGATCCGTCATAATGAAGGAAAGACATGCGGGAGTGAGTACAGTGGATCAACCGATCTATATCGCCGTCACAGGCACTCAGCATTACTACGGAGCAGCATTTCTAAAGCCGGGTCAGGTCGTTCACTTGATCAAAGACCCGGATAATCCGCATGACCATGAAGCGATAAAGGTGGATATGATCCCATTGGGCAAAATCGGCTATGTCGCCAACAGTCCGCATACCGTACCGAAAGGATGCCGCAGCGCCGGCCGGATTTATGATATGTTTGAGCATCATGTTTGCGGCATGGTGCGATTTGTCGTTAAGGATACGGCAATTGTTGAACTTACGCCGGGTCTAGAGGAAGTGTACATCATCAAAACGACAGAGAACGTTGCGTTTTCCCTGAATCCGTGATAATTCTTCTGTGAAAAAGAAGAA